>JAVLBV010000027.1:0-7343 GCA_031580685.1 Haloquadratum sp.
GAGGGGGGGAACTTCCGCATCCCCGTCTCGCAGGTGCAGTCGGTCGAGGACTACATCGTCGTCTCCCGGTAGACCCGCCACCTGATGCAGGTGCTCGACAGCTCTGCGTTCATCCACCGCTACAGCACCGATGAGGAGACGGTGAGCACCGCCGCGGTGGGTGCGGAGCTCTCCGGACGTGCCTCCTACCGCTTCGATGCGGATGTGGCGGGCGGGATGCGGCTGCACACCCCCTCGGATGCGAGCATCGACCGCGTGCGCACGGCCGCGGACGCATCCGGGGATGCAGCCGTGCTCTCGGAGACCGACGTCGGGCTGGTGGCCACCGCGTTCGAGCTGCAGGCGGCGCTCGTCACGGATGATTACGCCATGCAGAACGTCGCCGATCGACTGGCGCTGCAGACGCTCCAGATCGCCCAAGCGGGCATCGCCACCAGCCGCACCTGGCGCTTCCAGTGTCAGGGGTGCGGCCGCAGCTTCGATGCCGCCCCCGATCGCTGCCCCGTCTGCGGTGCGGCCGTCACCCGGAAGGCCCCCCGCTGACGGCTCAGAGCGCGCCCGAGCTCGTGAGGTACAGCCCCGCGAACTGGAGCGCGTTGAACAGCCCATGGACCACCGCCACCGCGGCGACCGAGCGTGACCGCTCATACAGCACGCCCAGGACCGCACCCAGGCCGGCGATGAACATCAGCGTCGCCCCCAGCCCACCCCCGGCGTACGCACCGACGTGCACACCGGCGAAGATGAGGGATGCGGCCACGATCGCCGGTGCGGTCCCGAGGCTCTCTCTGAGCAGCCCCTGGATGATGCCGCGGAAGACCAGCTCCTCGATCGGCCCCACGAGCAGGATGGTCACGGGGATCAGGTACAGGTAGTATATCGGTTGCTCGGCCCCCTGCGTGGCGAGCACGCTCTCCGCAGACTCGATCGCCAGCACCCCCAGCAGCCAGTTCGCCACCGCGAAGAAGCCCAGCAGCACCGCGATACCCACCGCGATCCAGCGCAGGTCCGCACGCGTCGGCCGGATGCGGTACAGCACCCCCCCGACGGTGGGGATGCGGAGGAACCACCAGGCGACGACGCCGAACCCGGTGAACTGGGCCACACTCACCACCGCGAGCCCCAGCGGGCCATCCTGTGGGATGCCCACCCACCCCAGCACACCGACCGCCGCGGCGACGGCGACCCCTGCCGCGAGGATGACCGCCCCCAACAGCACCGCGACCAGCAGCAGCCCCCACACCGGGCGGACCGCGTCCGGCCCCGGTGGGGTCCCGGTGGCGCTCACTCGTCGACCCACCTGCGTGGGGGGTGACTCGATGGCGCGGTCGGCTGTCCCGTCGCGGTCTCCAGCAGCTCGATCGTCGCGGTCTTGCCCCACTCGACTGCGGGCTGGTCGAACGTGGTGACACCGGCGAGCTCGCCATGGATCATACACCCCACCTGCAGGTGCATGATCAGCGCGCCCAGCTCCTCTGCGGACAGCGCCTCGAGGCTGAACTCGATCACCGGCACCCCCGAGCGTGCCAGCGCCGCGCGTGTCGCCAGCCGCTCGGCCGCCGCGATCGCCCCCAGATGGTGCCCATCGAGTGCGGCGTGTCCCGAATCGGTCACCATCCCCGCGGTCGATCGCTCCAGCGCCTCCACACGCACCTGGCAGATCAGCTTGTCCGCCGGGCCATCACGGTACAGCTGCAGCTGGGAGTGCTGATCGGTCACCCCCCGCGCCTTCACGGGTGTCTGGCCCGACCCGTCCTTCCCGAGGCTCTCGGCCCACAGCTGTGCGAACCACTCGGCGATGCGACCGAGCTGGTCCGCATACGGCATCATCACGATCACCGACGCCCCGCGTGCGGCGAGTCGGTGGCTCACGGCCCCCAGCATCACCCCGGCGGTCACATCGGTCGCCCCCGTGGGCACCGCCGTCCCCGCGCCCGCACACAGCCCCTGCAGGTCCACGCCCCACACCGCCGGTGCGAACAGGCAGGTCGGGCTGAGCACGCTGAAGCGTCCCGGCACCCCCTCGACCGGTGGCAGCTGGTGGACCGCATGCTCGGCCGCGATCGCCGCGAGCCTGCCCGTCGCCCCCGTGGTGATCACCGTGCGCTCTTGCCATGCGACCCCCGCGGCCGCACACACCTCGCGGACCACCGCCAGGTTCGCGAGCGTCTCGGGGGTCTCCCCGGACTGGCTGACGACGTGGAACACCGTCTCCTCGAGCGTCAGCGACTCCAGCATCGGCACGATCCGCAGCGGGTCCACGCTGTCGAGCACGCGATGATCACGCGCGGGACACAGCGTCTCCGTCAGCAGCTGTGCCCCGAGCGCGCTGCCGCCGATGCCCACCGTGACGATGTGCCGTGCCTCGCCGACGGCCGCAGCTGCCGCGTCGATGGCGGCCAGGTCGGTCTCCTCGGGGAGGTTCAGCGCGTGGTACCCTGGCGTCGCCGCCTCCGCGCCCGCGAGCACCCGCTGCACCGCTGGCGTGACCGCCCCGTCGATCGCCGACAGCTCCGCCTCGCTCACCCCCGGCGCCGTCCCGATCACCCCACCGACATCCGTGCGCATGCTCCAGCGACGGCCGGTGGGTGTAAAACTCCACCAGTGCGGCCCACCGCATCGGATAGCTCATACCGCAGCCTGTGCAACGGGTCGCATGGAGGAGGGGTACCGTGGGGTCCTCGGGGCACATCGGTTCGCCTTCCGCCGCGCACGGTCGCGGCTGTTCCGCACGTACGTCGTCGTCGGCGCGACGGCGGTGGCGCTCATCGGGATGCTCATCATCCTCGGGCTGGTGCTGCTGATCGCCCGCACCGCGAGTGTGCCGGGGGGGTCGCTCACGCTCTCTCGCAGCTTCTACATCGTCATCGGGGTGCTGGTCATCCTGCCGGCGATGGCACCGATCCTGGTCGTCGCCCGGCGGCACCGTCGGGGGAGGCCGATCGCCGGCGGCCAGGAGCGCAGCCTCGCACTCGCAGGGTTCCTGTATCTCATCAGCATCTACCTCGGGGTGGTCGCATCGATCCCACCGCGGTTCCGGCTCGATGGGGCGTGGGTCAGCCGGCCGACGCCGGAGGGGGTGCTCGCACCGATCGTCAGCGTGGTGTATGCCGTCCCCCAGCCGCTATCGTGGGTCGTCCCCCTGATCGGGGCGGTGGTGATCGGGGTGGTGATCCGGCGGACCCGCCGGTAGGATGCCCGCAGAGCCCGAGATCAGCGGGCGGTTCGTGGTCCTCGCAGCCGACGCCGACGCGCTCATGCTGCGCGCGGTGGACTCCGCGCGGGTGCTCACCCTCATCGACCCCCCGGCGTTCGACCGGTGGACGGTCCTCGATGCGACGCTCGTGAGCGCGGACGCTCTCGGGCTGACCATGCGGGCTGCGGCGGTCGAGGACCACTTCACGGTGGCGCTGGTCGCCCAGGACGAGCGCCCCACCACCCGCAGCCGTGCGGCGGCGGCGACTCTCCCTGCGGGTGGCTCCACGTTCCTCCCCCGGCAGGATGCCGGTGGGACGGACGTCATCGCCCTCGCGGCGGCGGACCACACCGCCGCCCGCCAGCAGCTGGCGGCCGATGTCGAGCCGATCGTCCTGCGGGCGGCGCGGCTGGACGTCCGCCGGGTCGAACTCCGCAGCGCCCCCGGGGTCCTCACCGTCCGCTATCTCCCGTGAGCATGGAGCATAAACGCTTATTCGACATCACCGAGCAGCCTGCGTATGTCAGACCGCCGGCTGCCGACCCTCGAGTACACCGAGTACACGAACCGGCAGCTGGTGACGGTCCCACTCGCGGTGCTCATCGTCGCACTTGCGGTGCTCGGAGGGATGTGGGTGGTCACCGGCTCGCCCGTCACACTCGGCCTCGAGTTCACCGGCGGCACGGAGATCCAGCTGGCGGCGGCGGCAGACGGACCGGTCGCCGAGTCGACCGTCCGCGACGCGTTCGGCGCCACCCCCGCGAGCATCCGCACGATCCCCGGCGACGACTCGACGGTGGTGACCTTCGGTGAGGGGGTCGAGGCGACCGAGCTGGAGACACAGGCACAGGCGGCGGGGCTGACGGTGGCGTCGGTCTCGTCGGTCTCCGCGAGCTTCGGGGGCGAGACGCAGCGGCTGGCGATCTACGGGGTGGCGATCGCCTTCGCAGGGATGAGCCTCATCGTCTTCGCGCTCTTCCGGGTGTTCGTCCCCGCGGTGTCGATCGTGGTCTCCGCGTTCAGCGACATCATGATCCCACTCGCGGTGATGAGCCTCCTGCAGATCGAGCTCACACTGGGGACGGTCGCGGCACTGCTGATGCTGATCGGGTACTCGGTGGACTCGGACATCCTGCTCACGACGAACGTGCTCAGACGGACGGGCGACTTCTACGAGTCGACGTACCGTGCGCGCACGACCGGGGTGACGATGACGATCACCTCCATCGTGGCGATGTTCGTCATGGCGGTGGTGGCGTTCCTGTTCGGGATCGACCTCCTGACGGCGATCGGGGTGGTGCTGGTGTTCATCAGATCGGCGCTCAGGCCGATCACCAGCACCACCCCGATCGCCGGTGGGACGGCCGCCGTGGGCGGGGTGACCAACCTCCAGTACGGACTGGACCTCGCGGGTGGGACCCGCGTGCGGGCGCCGCTGGATGGGCTCACCGCGGAGGGGGTCGACCTGGAGGGGCGGTCCGCCCGTGAGCTCGAGATCGCCGTCGCCGCAGAGCTCGATGCGGCGGACGCTGCGGACCTCACGGTGCGCAGCACCCCGGAGTCGGCGACGGTGGAGGTCACCGCACCGGAGGTCACCCCGGATGCGTTCGCAGCCGCCCTCTCGGCTGTGGGGCTGTCCGACGCGGCGGTGCGTGAGGGCGTCACCGAGGCGACGCGGGCGGAGACGATCCGGGTGCTCGAGCAGAAGATCAACGAGGCGGGGCTGTCGGGTGGGACCGTCCAGGAGGTGCGTACGGGATCGGGGGAGTACTTCATCCTGATCGAGATCCCCGATGCGGACACCGCGGAGGTGCGCGCACTCGTCGAGACCCAGGGGAAGGTCGTCGTGCGCGCGTACCACCCGACGGCCGAGGGCTATGCTGAGCGGGTCGTCCTCGAGCAGGGGGACTTCCAGTCGATCGGCTCCGCACAGGAGGGGTCCCGTGGAGGGCCGTACGTCCCGGTCACCGTCACCGAGTCGGCGGCGGTGCGGTTCGAGGGGGACATGGTGGAGACGGGCCTCGCCGCACCCGGTGGGACCACCTGCACGTACGATGCGGACCCGCAGCAGACCGAGGCCTGCCTCCTGCTGGTGGTCGATGATGCGGTGACGAACTCCTTCGGGATGAGCCCGGGGCTCGCCGAGAGCCTGCGCGCGGGGACGTGGTCGGACAACGCCGTCTTCCAGCTGCAGACGCGCTCGATCGCCGAGGCGCAGACGGTGGCGATCAACCTCCGTGCGGGTGCGCTGCCCGCACAGCTGGACTTCTCACCCCTCTCGGGTGGGACGATCTCGTACATCTCGCCCGACCAGGGGGCGGAGTTCCGCCTGCTGTCGCTCATCGCGGGGATCTTCGCGGTGCTCGCCGTCAGCGGGGCGATCTTCGCCCGCTACCGGGAGGTGCGGGTCGCCGCACCCATGCTGCTGACGGCGATGAGTGAGCTCATCATCCTGCTGGGGTTCGCCGCCGGTGTGGGCTACCCACTGGATCTGGCGGTGATCGCCGGCTTCATCGCGGTGGTGGGGACGGGTGTCGACGACCTCGTGATCATCGCCGATGAGATCCTGACCGAGGGCGGGGTCGAGTCCCGACGGGTCTTCGCATCCCGGTTCCGCCGGGCGTTCTGGGTGATCGGGGTGGCCGCGGCGACGACCATCGTCGCGATGGCACCGCTGGCGGTGCTGTCGCTCGGCGACCTCCGTGGCTTCGCCATCTTCACGATCATCGGCGTGCTTGTGGGGGTGCTGATCACCCGCCCCGCCTACGGGGAGATCCTGCGGATCCTCATGACGACGGACCGCTAGCTGAGCGTCTGCTGGTCCCGCTCTGCCCGCAGCTGTGCGACCGTCGACCAGCTCGTGCGGACGACCTCCGGCAGCGTCCCGCCCTCCGCGAGCCGGTCGCGGAGGAACGCCCGGGTGGTGGGGTCGCTCGGGTACCCCGACCCGACACCGCCCTGCTGCGCCCATCGTGTGTCGATCGTCGCGACCGCCGCATCGCGCAGCACCTTCGCGACGACCGAGGCCGCGGCCACCTGTGGGTTCTCCTCATCGGCGCGATGCTGTGCCTCGACGGTGAGCGCAGGGACCGCCAGTCCACGTGCGACACGCCGGCCGAAGCGGGCCGCATCCACATCCGCCGCATCGAGCAGCACGTGGTCGCCCGGCCGCAGCAGTCGTCGGAGCGCGCGCTGTGCCGCCGTGACCGTCAACGCGGTGAGATCCACGCGCGGGTCGTCGATCGTCACCGGCTCGACCCGACTGTAGGCGATCGTGATGGGGGCTGTGTCCGTCAGCTCCAGACCGATGCGCCGTCGGGTCATCACCGCCAGCCGCTTGGAATCATCCACCCCCGTCGGCAGCTGCTGGGCGCCGCAGCGGACCGCGGCGACGACCATCGGTCCGAGCACCGCGCCGCGGCCGGCCTCATCGACCCCGACGGTCACCGCGGGCCTCATCGGAGGTATGCGGGGTCCTCGAACGACTCCTCCTCGCCGGTGACCGCGAGCACATCCAGCGCGGTCACCGTCGCATCGACCCCCACGAGTCCGGCGACCGACGGCTCGGTGCGGCCCTCATCGCCCGAGATGAGCTCCTTGATGTACAGCCCCCCCTCTCCGTGGATCTCGAGGACCGCCTCGGTGCCCTCACAGGATCGGACCGTCGCCTCGTACACCGACCGCACGCGCGTCAGCGCGGCGCGCCGGTGGTCGACCCGCCGCGGCGTGTACTGCTCGATCGGCGCTGCGGTCAGCGCCTCCATGGCCCCGCTGAGTGCGTCCTCTGTGACCGGCTGTGCGAAGCGCACCTCCGCCCGATAGCGCTTGGATGCCGCGAGCGACTTCACCCGCTCGACCTGCTCGTACGTCGCATGCTGCAGCGGGCTCACCTCGACGACCTCCGCCGCGGCCGTGTTGACCGCACGCGTGAGTGCCGCGGTGTCGACCGTGCGCCGCCGTGGTTCGAGCACCTCGACGACGAACGGCCGACCCTCCCCGAGCATGCGCGCATCGACGTCCTCCCGCCCCGCCCCGTGGAAGCGGCTGTCGACACCCACCATGATCTCCTCGATGACCGGGGCGACCTCCTGCTCGACGGAGGTCGGGTACCGGAAGCCCGTCCCCTCGCAGCCGGGGCACGCCACCG
>JAVLBV010000027.1:7438-10384 GCA_031580685.1 Haloquadratum sp.
GATACCGCCCGTAGACGAACGCGGAGTTCACCTCCACGACCACGCTGTCGGCCTCCACATCGAGGATGAACTGCACATGCGGCCGCGTGAACTCCACGGTCGTGTCGGTCAGTGCACCGATGCGCTTGCCCACCTCGCGGTTCAGCTCCGAGCGGATCGACTCACCCGCCTCGGGATCGACCCCGATCAGCTCCCGCAGCAGCCGGTCATTCTCGACGACGAGCGGGGGCGGCCGTGAGCCCACCTGATAGGTCTCGAACTCCGTCTCCCCCACCGCAGCCACACAGCGGTCGGCCCATGCGTCGAACCCCTCGGTGAGCCCCCCACAGACCCAGCACGCCTCCGGCTCGAGTGGCTCCATCGGCGTGTCCTCCTGCAGCTGGCTGCCCACGCGCATGGCTGCGCCCCGCTCGGCGTTCGAGAGCCCATGCGATCGGTCTGCGACCACCCGCCCCAGACAGGGATCGCACAGCGGCCCCTCCGCACGAGCGGCCGTCGCGACTGCCAGGACGTCCATGCCGGGAGACACCCCCCCGGCGGGTTTGATTGTGCTGGTCCGACGCCCGTCACGCCATGCTTTTCCGCGGCCACAGGCAGGTGTCGGTAGAATGGCACCGGCGATCTCCACCACCGACCTGCGCAAGGCGTACGGCTCGGTGCTGGCACTCCGCGGGGTGGACCTGGAGGTGCCCGCGGGGGCGTTCTTCGGCCTGCTCGGGCAGAACGGGGCGGGCAAGACCACCTTCATCAAGATCCTCGTCGGGCTGGTCACACCCACCGGTGGCACCGCGGCGGTCTACGGTGCCGACGTCATCTCCGAGTACCAGCGGGCACGCGACCGCATCGGCCTCGCGCCGCAGGAGTTCAACGTCGACCGGTTCTTCCCCATCCGGGAGGTGCTGATGCACAAGGCGGGGTACCATGGGGTCGACCGGCGGACGGCCAGGCGCCGCGCGGACCGACTGCTCGAGGAGGTGGGCATCGCAGAGAAGGGCGACACCCGCTTCGACTGGCTCTCGGGGGGCATGAAACGGCGCTTCATGCTGGCGCGGGCACTGATCACCGACCCCGACCTGCTGATCCTGGATGAGCCCACCGCGGGGGTGGACGTCCAGCTGCGTCGCGACCTGTGGGAGCTGATCACCGACCTCAACGACCAGGGGACGACGATCCTGCTCACCACGCACTACATCGAGGAGGCCGAGGCGCTGTGCGATGATGTCGCGATCCTGCATGAGGGGCAGATCATCGACCAGGCCTCCCCCGCCTCGTTGACCGCACGCCGCTCGGATGTGCTCCTCTTCGAGCTGGACGACACCGCCGCGCCGATCCCGCCCGCACTGCGGCGTGCCCCGGAGATCGAGGCGATCGAGCGGACGGACCATGGGGTGCAGATCACGACCGGTGATGTGGGCAGCGCCCTCCCGCTGAGTGTCGAGGCGCTTGCGGATGCGGGGATCACCGATGTGACGATCACCGAGGCGACGCTCGAGGAGATCTTCGTGGATCTGACGGCCGCCGATGAGGGTGGGCGATGACCGACCATCCGGTGCGCACCGGCTTCGTCACCCTGTTGCGCCGCGAGGTCAGCCGCTACATCCGTCGCCCGCAGAACACGTTCATCCCCCCGATCATCACCAACGTGCTGTACTTCTCGGTCTTCGGGGTGATCCTCGGCGAGCGGATCGATGCGGTCGCCGGTGTGCCGTACATCCTGTTCATCCTGCCGGGGCTCGTCGTCCTCGGGGCGATCAGCAACGCCTTCGAGAACGCCTCGTTCTCGGTGTTCCATGGCCGGTGGAACCGCTACATCGAGGAGCCACTGACATCACCGCTGCCGTATCACGTGCTGGTGGCCGCCTACGTGGGGTCATCCGCGGGGCGGGGGGTGCTCGTCGCGATCCTGATCGCCATCATCGGTGCGGTGTTCACCCCCGTCGGCGTGACGAACGCGGTGATGCTCGGCGCCTTCGCGGTGGTGATCACCCTGCTGTTCGCCGCCTTCGGTGTGCTCGGTGGGCTCTGGGCCGATGACTTCGATGACCTGACGGTCATGACGCAGTTCATCCTGCGACCGCTGGTGTTCTTCGGGGGTGTGTTCTACTCGATCCGTGAGCTGCCGCCGCTGCTGTACCAGCTGTCGCTGCTCAACCCGATGATCTACATGGTCAACGGCGTCCGCTACGGCTTCCTGGGGGTCAGCGAGATCGACCCGTACGTCTCGCTGGCGGTGCTGTCGCTGTTGACGGTGGGGGTGATCGGTGTCGATGTGGTGCTGATGCGTCGGGGGTACGGCCTGACCGCATGAGCACCACCCGCGAGTTCGTGCTCCTGACCCACGACCTCGAGCCCAGCACGCCGATCGACCTCGATGACCTGCCCGGTTCCGGCCGGGCGGACCTCATCGCCCGCACCGTCACCGCGGCGTTGCTGCTCTCACACGCGGTCCGCACCGATGTCCAGGTCCACATCGTCATCGCCGGCGCCTACACGATCTCGTTCGATGGGGCGAGCATCCGGCATCTGCACCCCGATGAGCGCTCGACCGCCGCGCTCGTGGGCAAGGCGCTGCGTGCACACACGGAGGTCATCGGCGCACAGCCCACCCCGGTGAGCCCCGGCCTCACGATCCGACGGGGTGGTATCGAGGAGCTGCTGTCACGGCTGCCACCGGCGGCGACACCCCTGCAGCTGGCGCCGGATGGGCAGGCGCTGTCGTCGATCACGGTGCCCGAGCACCCCGTCTGCGTCCTCTCGGACCATCGCCCGTTCACCGCCGCCGAGCAGGCTGTGCTGGAGCCTGTGACCACCGCCATCAGCGTGGGGCCGCAGGTGCTCCACGGCGCCGATGTGGTC
The DNA here is from genome assembly GCA_031580685.1 of Haloquadratum sp. Taxonomy (GTDB): domain Archaea; phylum Halobacteriota; class Halobacteria; order Halobacteriales; family Haloferacaceae; genus Haloquadratum. Next base: position 10,295 of record JAVLBV010000027.1, read on the forward strand.
ACGGTCGTCCACAACTACCTCGACACGGCGGGCTTCTCGGGGCACTGATGCATCACAACGGTTAATCGCCATCCGGCGCAACACCGGACG
>JAVLBV010000027.1:10479-14412 GCA_031580685.1 Haloquadratum sp.
GACGCGGGCCGGTGGGGTAGCCTGGTATCCTTCGGCCTTCGGGTGGCCGTAACCGCAGTTCGAATCTGCGCCGGCCCATCACGCCCGCGCGGTCGGTTGCTACTCGGCCCTGATCGTCATCACGGGGATCGGAGCGGTGCGGATCACCTTCTCGGCGGTGCTGCCCAGCAGGTACCGCTCGACCCCGCTGTGCCCATGGGTCCCCATCACGATCAGGTCGATCTCGTGCGATGCACAGTAGTCGTTGATGATCTCAAAGGCCCTGCCGCGCTCGACGGCGGTCTCGACCCCATCCACATCCGCAAGCAGGTCAGCGGCCGATGCGACGACCTCCTCACCATGGGCGGAGACCGCCCCCATCACATCATGCCGGATGTTGGTCAGCCCAGAGGACTTCTCACCCGGTTGTCTGCCCACCATCCCCGCCTGCTCGCTCCCTCCCTGCTCTCCGTACACGTAGCCACTCGCACCGACGTCGTCCTCGGCGACGAACAGGACATGCACGGTGGCGCCGTACTGCGACGCGATCGATCCCGCATGCTCCGCAGCGGCGGTCGCCCCAGCGCTCCCATCCGTCGGCAGCAGGATGTGCTCATACATCGTACCAGAACATGCTGAACCGTTGGCAAGTAGCTTCGGGAAGTTTACTCCCACCTGGTCCACCGACCCTATTACCTCTGCACCCTGTGGATGAGCATGCAGATCATGGCGTTCGACCACATCAAACTGCAGGTCCCCGCCACCCTGTTCGATGAGACGGTCGCGTTCTACGCATCGACGCTCGGGTTACCCGTCGAGGGCCGCCGACGCTACGAGCGGGGCGAGAAGCCGTTCCTCAGCGTGCGGATCGCTGCTGAATCGGTCATCCATCTCGAGCCGGTGGAGGGGCCGCTGGCGAGCGACGATCGTCCGGTCGACCACCTGGCGCTGCGCGTGGATGCCCCGATCGGCACGATCATCGACCACTGCGAGGCTGCGGGGGTCCCCATCGACCGCCGGCTGGAGGCGCTCGGTGCGATGGGGGAGGCGCCGGCGGTCTACATCCGCGACCCCACAGGGATGCGCGTGGAGCTGAAGTCGGCGGTGTCCGCAGGATGATCGCGAGCCGGGAGTCGCGATGACCGCTGCCCTGCGCTGGGAGACCCTCGCCACCACGACGGTGCACACCAACCCTGGATTCACCGTGCGGGAGGACACCGTTCGGCTCCCTGACGGCACCGAGCGGTCGTATCACACCGTCGAGGCACCCCCATCCGTCGCGATCATCCCGCTGACCCCCGATGGGGAGCTGGTGCTGATCGAGGAGTGGCGCCAGCCGGTGGGGGCGATCAGCCGTGGCATCCCGGCGGGGACGGTGGCATCCGATGATGCCGACCTGCGCGCAGCAGCAGCACGGGAGCTGCGCGAGGAGACGGGCCACACCGCCGACGGATGGACGGAGCTGTTCACCGTGGACCCCGCCAACGGCCTCCTCGACAGCCCCACGACGTACTTCCTCGCGACAGGGGCCGAGCGGACCGCGACGCCCGATCTCGACGTCGATGAGTCGATCCGCACCTCCACCGTGGCGCCGGAGGCTGCCTGGGAGCAGCTCCGCGCGGGGCAGATCCGTGATGCACGCTGTCGGCTCGCGCTCACCCATCTGGTCGCGACCGGTCACCCCGTCGTCGCGGGGCTCCGATGACCGCGCGGGCGATCGCCCGGGCGGTGCTGGTGGCGGTCGGACTCGCCGTCGTCGGGGTCGGTGCTGGGCTGGTGCTCGTGCTCGCGGTGCTGGTGGCCGTCGAGGCCGCCGGCGTGGCGCTGACGCCGGTGCGCACGATCGCCGTCTCGCTGGTGTTCGCGACGGGGCTGGGCTTCGGGGGCGTCGCTGTCGTGTACCTGCGCACCCGCGATCTGCCGGTCGCCTACGTCGGCATCGCACGCCCATCGTGGGGTGACGCACTCGCGGTGGGCGCAGGCTACCTCAGCGCCCTGCTGCTCGTCGCTGCCGCCGGTGCGGTGCTCATGCGCACCGACACGGAGGCTGCGCCCAACACCGCCGCGCAGGCCGGGCTCGCCGACCCCAGCGTGCTGGTGCTGCTGATGGTGGCCTCGCTGGTGATCATCGGCCCCGGCGAGGAGCTGCTGTTCCGCGGGATCGTCCAGCGGCGACTGCGGGAGGCGCTGCCTGCGGTCGCGGCGATCCCACTCGCGAGCATCATCTTCGCGGCGATCCACTACCTCTCACTCGCGGGTGCGCCCGAGGCGCGGGTCGTCAGCATCAGCGTGCTGGTGTTGCCCACGCTCGTCTTCGGGGTGGTCTATGAGCTGACGGAGAACCTGGTGGTGCCCGCACTCACCCACGGGCTGTACAACGCCACGCTGTTCGGGCTGCTGTATCTCACGGTGACGGTGGACCTCCCGATGTGAGCGCCTGCGCTTCCGAGGAGTTGATATAGCCCCGTTCGGTTACTCCGGTCATGAAGGACCAGGGAAGCTCCACACGCAAGCGGACAGGAGGTCGGCTGCGGCCCGCCCACGGCAAGCGGCGTCATCAGCTGGGCCGCGAGCCCGCGGAGACCACCGTGGGCGAGGACCGCTTCCGCATCATCGATGCGCGGGGCAACGCCCCGAAGCTCCGCACGCTGTCGACCGACCGTGTGCAGGTCGCCGACGGCGACACCGTCACCCAGGCGACGATCGAGAACGTGGTGGACAACCCATCGAACATCAACTACATCCGACGGAACATCATCACCAAGGGCGCGATCTTGGAGACGAGTGTGGGCCGCGCCCGGGTCACCTCGCGCCCCGGCCAGCACGGGCAGGTCAACGCGGTGCTGCTCGACGAGGAGTGAGCGGCTAGGGGGTCGGTGCGGCCTTCTGGAGGGCGGTCTCGGCGATGTTGCCCCCGTAGTCGGCCGACCGTGAGACCGAATCGACCACGAGCCCGAGCAGCTGGGCGCGTGAGGGGTCCAGCTCACGCAGCAGCGCATCGATCGCCCGTGCACGCTCGTCGATCTCCTGGACCGCCTCACGTGCGCGGTTACCCGTCTTCGTCGCCTCGGTGCTCTCCTCAGCGAACAGCGCGGCCATCGAGAGGTCGATCACCTCCGCACTCGCCGTGTGCAGCTCCGTGATGGCCTCCTGGACATCCTCGGGCACGGGGTTCTCGATCTGCCGGGTGAGATGCCCGATCTTCGTCGCGTGATCGGCGACCCGCTCGAGCTGTCTGGCGGCCGACTGGTAGTCGAAGCACGCCTCGCGGTCGAGGCCGACCTCCTCCGCTGCCTTCGGCGACCGGAGCGTCGCACGGAAGATGCGGGAGACGACCATCCACAGGCGGTCGACATCATCATCCCGTTCGATCACATCCGCGGCCATCTCATGATCGACGGCGACGACGCCTGCGACCGCATCCGTCAGCATCGACAGTGCGATCAGGCGCATGCGGGTGACCGCGTTGTGGATCGACAGCTCAGCGGAGTCCAACAGGTCCCGGATCACGATCGACTCCCCGGTCTCCTCGAGCACCTCGAGGCCCACCAGTGCCTGGGTGGCCTCGCGGATCGTGCGGCGCTGCTCGCTCGTGATCCGCGTGGCGGTCAGCTCCATCACCTCGAAGCCCGAGACGTACATCGTCATCACCGCCCGCCGGAGCTCCTCGCCGGCGAGCTCATCGATGCTCAGCGCCCCCTCGGCCGCCTCCGTCGTGCGTGCCGGTGTCATCGAGAGGGAGTCCCCCTCGGCGTAGAACTCGATCTCACTGCCCGCGTCGACCCCATGCGTCGTGGCCCACTGTTTGGGGATCGACACCGTGAACGTCGACCCGCCGGTGACCTGCACCTTCCGTCGTTCCACCATACGCAGACGGAGGCCGGTACGTACATATCTTTATCTAAATCTATATACTCGCATCGAAAGCTCGGGTGAGCGCGACACGCTTTTACA
>JAVLBV010000028.1:0-11925 GCA_031580685.1 Haloquadratum sp.
CACCTATCTGAGGAGTGACCTAAACCTCAGATAGGTGCGGACATGCCACGGATCGATGTCACGCTACCTGATGAGGTGCTCGCGGAGTTCGAGATGCTGGTGGATGAGGAGTTCATCTCCGAGGAGCAGGCCGTCGAGGAGCTGCTGACGATGGGGATCGATGCGTACCGGGTGGATGAGGCGGGGGAGGACATCGGCCAGGACTTCATCGAGGGGGTGCAGAACAACCTCTTCGACACCGCCGCGGACCCCGGGAACATCGACCACGACCGGCTCTGAGACCAATCCTGCAGGTTATGCACGGCGGTCGCGTACTTCCCCCATGCATCGGAGGGCACTGCTGCGCGCCGGAGGGGCAGGCATCATCGTCGGGGTGAGCGGCTGTCTCAGCGCGCGTGAGACGGTGCTCGACCGCCAACCGTACGAGACGGACCCGGAGAACCTCCCGTACCCCACGTGGGGCGAGGCGGTCCCGGAGGTGACGCTGCCCGATCCGATCTCCGGCGAGCAGGTCACGACCAGCGCGGTGGGCGTGCCCGCCGCGTACACGTTCTTCTTCTCCCACTGCATGTCCGTCTGTCCCATCCTGATCGGGACCCTGCGCAACGTGCAGGCGAGCGTCGCGGGGTCCAATCACCAGGAGAGGGTGCGGTTCCTGCCGATCACGTTCGACCCCGCGCGCGACGACGGCCACCGGCTCGAGGAGTACGCCGGTGAGATGAACGTCGACCTCACCGCGGGGAACTGGGCGTTCCTCCGTCCGGAGAGCGTCGGTCGGGCCGAGACGGTGGTGACCGAGCGGTTCGGGGTGGTCTTCGAGCGGACCGAGGAGACCGACGAGGGGTACATGTTCGCACACACGGCACTGACGCTCCTGGTGAATGCGGAGGGGGTCGTCGAGCGGGCCTACCGGACGGGCAGTCCCGATGAGCGGCAGATCACCGCGGACATGGAGGCGCTCGTCGGCTGATGCGTCGGCGGACGGCCATCGTTGCGGGGCTGGGCGCGGTCGCCACGGTGGGTGGGGTCCAGCTGCTGCGGGCGCGTGAGACCGGCAGGATCAGTGAGGAGGTGCAGGCGATCGAGGCGCCCGGGTCGACCGCGGGGCGACTGGTGGTCCCACCACCGGGGACACCGGCGGTCGTGGACCTCTTCGCCACCTGGTGTGGGCCATGTGTGACGCAGATGCGCGCACTCGGTGAGATGCACCGTGCGCACGGCGAGGGGGTCCGGTTCATCTCGGTGACGAACGAGCGACTCGGTGGGGGGTTCGAGGCGGGGGACATCGCCGGCTGGTGGCGTGCACACGGGGGCGCGTGGACCGTCGCCGTCGATGAGGGGTCGGACGTGATGCGGGCGGTCGGTGCGACCGGCCTGCCGTATCTCGTCGGGTTCGACGCGGCGGGACAGGTGCGTGCGACCCACGGCGGGCTCGCGAGCACCGCAGAGGTCGAATCGATCGTGCAGGCGGTCGGGTGAGCACCGCGGATGGGGCTGCTCACAGAGGTGGGATTCGCCGCGGGTGCGGGGCTTGCGACCTTCCTCGCACCGTGTGCGTTCCCGCTGATCCCGGGGTACGTGGGGTACTACCTGAGCCGGTCGGAGACCCCCAAGGTGGGCCAGGCGGCGGTGGCGACGACCCTCGGAGCTGCGGCGATGCTCGCGATGATCCTCACCGTCGGCACGCGTGCAGGCAGCCAGCTGCTCCGGTACATCCCACAGCTGGAGCCGCTGATCGGCGTGCTGCTGATCCTCGCGGGGGGCGCACTCCTCGGGGGGGTCAGCGTGTGGCGGGTCGGCCTGGGCGCGCGGCCTGTGCGCAGCCGCGGTTTCCTGCTCTTCGGTGCGCTCTATGCGCTGGCGGCGGCGGGCTGTGTGGCACCGATCCTGTTCGGGGTCATCGCGGGCTCGGTGCAGCTGGGGTTGATGCGACAGCTGGTCGTCATCGGTGCGTACACCGCGGCGATGGCGGTCCCGCTGGGGGTGGTGACGGTGATCGCGGCGGTGACGGATGCGAGCCTGCAGGGCCTGGGCGCGGTCAGTGTGCAGGTCGAACGGCTGGGGGGTGTGGTCCTCATCGTCGCCGGTGCCGCACAGGTGTACCTCTCGGTGTACGTCTGGGAGGTGCTGTGAGATGGCCCGCGGTGCGGTCATCCTCGCTGGGGGGCGGTCGACCCGGTTCGGGGAGCGTGATAAGGCGACCGCACCCCTCGGCGACCAGCCGCTGGTCCGACGTGTGCTCGAGCGCGTCGCTCCGGTGGTCGATGCGGTGACGATCAACTGCCGGGCGGCCCAGCAGGCGGCGATCGCTGATGCGATCGGACCGTGGCGGTCATCGGTGCAGTTCGCCACCGACCCCGAGGAGGACCGTGGACCGGTGATGGGGATCGCGGTGGGCCTGGCGGCCACGGAGGCAGACCACTGCGCTGTGGTCGCGTGTGACATGCCCTTCGTCGACCCGCTCCTGCTGCGGTACCTGTTCGTCGCGATCGGGGATGCGGATGCGATCCTCCCCCGACCCGATGCGTGGTACGTGCCCACCCAGGCGGTCTACAACCGCGAGGGGGTGCTCGAGTCGATGCAGGCCGTCGCCGATGCCGGCGACAAGCGGATCCTTGCTGCGCTGGCGGACAGGGACGTGATAACGGTGGATGCTGCGGTGCTCGATCGGCTGGATGCCCATGCGAGCCTGCAGAACATCAACACACAGTCGGAGCTGGCCGCAGCAGCCGACGCGCTCGGTCAGTGAACGCCGATGACCGGGGCATCAGCGGTGAGTGAGGTCAGCACCACCCGCACGTCTGGGTCGGCCTCGCCGATCCTGCGTGCGACCGCACGTGCGGTCTCCGTGCGGGCTGCATCGTCGACCATGTTCAGACAGACGATGTAGCTCGCATCCGGTGGGACCCGCTTGCGGCCCCCCTCGGGATGCGTCGCGACGGTGGCGAGGTCCGCCGCGGTGATCGGGTCGCCCATCGGCCGACCCGTGAGGGCGGCGACGTGGTCGGGGCGGTGGACGAGCTCTGCGGACAGCGGCGCACCCACCACCCCGACGCTGACGACCCACACCACCTGGGCGCTGGCTTGGGGCAGCTGCGGCTCGGCCTCACCCGGGGCCTTGAACCGTCGCATGCGGGCCCCATCGGCCTTCACCAACACAGGGTGGCCCAGCGTCCCGATCGCGTCCACCGTCGCGGGGGGATATCCCACGCGGCGGTCGGGCCCCTCGGTGCCCGCGAGCACACCCACCGGCCACTCGGTGGCCGAGCGGACGGCCTCCACCGGATCGTCGGTGAACGCCAGCGTCGCCACCCACGGTGCGATGGGGGGGATCCGCACGGTGGCCGTCACCACCGCCGTCTCGAGCGACGCTGACAGCCGGCGCATGAGCGTCTTCTTGCCCCCCGCACCGACGACCGCAGTGATCCCATCGTCCGCTCGGAACGCCTCGACGAGCGCGGGGGTGCTCATCCGATCGTGGCGGTGACATCCGTCGCGGAGATCATCCCGATGATGTCGTCGGTGCACACCGGCAGGTGCGAGACCCCGAACGTCTCCATCATCGCGGCGGCCTCTGTGATGGGGATGGTCGGGGTGACGGTCTCGACCCGTGGGGTCATCACCGCCTCCACAGAGGTCGACTCCGGCGGCAACCCCTCTGCGACGACCTCCACGAGGTCCGTCGATGTGATGATCCCCGGCTCGATGGCCGTGACGACCACGGCCTTGATCGTCTCCTCGACCATCAGCTCCGCCGCCGCACGCACCGTCGCCGTCGGGGCGATCGTGACGAGCTCTGTGGTCATCACGTCTGCGACAGTCGTGGGAGAGGCTGACATACCACTGGACGGATGGGAGTCGGTGGCTTTGTTCTTTCGCCACTCACGTCTTGGGCTTCCGCTCGAGGCTGGGGTGCTCTTTGATGAACACGCTCGTCCCCGGGGGGATGTCCTCGGTCACCCAGGAGTTGGCACCGATGCTCACATGCTCGCCGACGGTCACCGCCCCGAGCACCTTCGCCCCCGCGCCGATCACCACATGGTCGCCGATGTCCGGGTGTCGCTTGTACCCCTTCTTGAGCGACGCCGCATCACCCTCATCGGGCTCGAAGTGCAGCGCCCCGAGGGTGACATCCTGATACAGACGCACCCATGCACCCACGGTCGCGCTCTCACCGATGACGACCCCCGTCCCATGGTCGATGAACAGATGCGGACCCAGGACCGCCCCGGGGTGGATGTCGATCCCCGTGCGGACCTTCGCGTGCTCCGTCAGCTCGCGGGCGTACTCACGCGCGCCCTCCTCATACAGCACATGCGCGATCCGCTGGATCATCACGGCGAGCAGCCCCGGGTACGCACGGATCACCTCCGTGTAGCTCTTCGCGGCCGGGTCGCCCTTGTACGCCGCCTCGACGTCCAGCTTGACGAGCTCTCTGACCGCAGGGACCGCATCCAGCGTGTGGCGCACGATCTGCTCGGCCTCCCCCGTCTGGTACGGGCAGATGCCCGCGAGGAAGATCTGGCCCAGGTGGTCGAGTCGATCCAGCACCGCCAGCTCATCACGGACGAGATCGGGTGCGTTCCAGCAGGTGGGAAACAGCAGCTCACGGATCAGTCCGAACTCCTCACGCTGGTGATTCTGTGCGGGGAAACAGACCGAGCGATCGATGGGGAAAGGCTCCTGATCTGCGGCGTACGCCCGGAACAGACGGGTGTGTGCATCACCGTCGTACCTGAACTCCATACGCAGCCTACGCAGTCAGCTGGTTTGATAGTGGCGTTCGGCGCTCACAGGCGGCGGGGACGACCCGCTCCGGTGAAGTACTCCTCGCGGATCGCAGAGAGCTGGCCAGCGCGCCGCAGCCGCCCGACCCCATCGGCGAGCTCCGTCCCGAGGGTGGGGTCCTCCGCTGCGAGTGTCACCCCTGCGGGCGCGACCGCGAGGACCGTCGCCTCGAAGGCGCCGGCCGACGTGGGGGTGGTCTCGACGAGCCGACCGTGGCCGCGGTGGGCCCACCGATACGCCGTCACCCAGTCCGTGACGACCGCACGCCCCGTGGTGGGAGGTGACGGTGGCTCCCGCACCGGCTGTGGTGTCGCATCGGTGACACCGGCGAGCGCCTCCTGGACCGCCGCACCGTCGAGCTGGGTGGGGATCTGGACCCGCGTGGGGGGCCCCTCAGGTGGGAGGACGACGGTGTAGAACCCGCCCAGCAGCGCGAGCGACCCCGCCTCCGGCGGACCCATGCTGCAGCGGACAGCGCCCGTCTCGGAGTCGGTGATCAGCTCGACGGGCTGTGCGATCGCCGAGCCCAGCGCATCAAGCACCGCCGGCAGGAACCCCGTGATGGTGGTCCCCTCCCAGTCGCAGCACCGGTCGTGATACCGGAAGGGACGGCCACTGAGGTCGGTGTGGACCGTGAGCGGCGCGCGGGCGCGCCCGAGACACCCCGCGCTGGCGACCGCTGCCAGCAGGACCGCACGGCGCGTGGTGCGGGGATACATGCGGGTGGTGATGCGAGCAGACGTATAGCCACACGGGCGGGGACAACGCTTTAGCCGCCATCATCCAGAGGCAGCTAACAGCGACTATCATGGATGGGACACAGATCGTGACGAGCCGTGCGGGGTATGAGCGGATCGCAGCGGACGCAGCGGCGACCGCACGCGTCCCGATCGAGCTGCAGATCCACGTGGAGGACCCCTTCGAGGCCTTCCGGGCGGTCGCCGATGCGCATGATGCCGTGCTGCTGGAGACGACCGGTGGACACCGTGGGTGGAGCTACATCGGCCTCAACCCCGAACGCCGGATCGAGGTGCGTGCACCGATGGAGGGGGTCACCGCGGAGGGATCGCCCACGCTGGCGGAGCTGCAGGCGGCGGTGGATGCGGAGGAGCTCATCCGGGGCGAGTGTGCGGTGCCGTACCCCTGCGGCGTCATCGGATGGTTGAGCTACGAGATCAGCCGTGAGCTGGAGCCGACGATCCCCAGTGGCGCCCCCGAGACGCTCCCCCGCGCGCAGCTGGCGGTCTTCCCCACGATGCTCGCCTGGGAGGAGCCGGCGAGCACGCCGGTGCGACTGCATCTGACCGGCTGTCCCCGCGTGGGTGCGGACCCCGTCACGACCTACGAGCGGACCGTCGACGAGCTCGAGGCGATCGCCCGCGCGATCGCGGCGGGGGCTGCCCCCCAGGGTCCGGTGGATAGGACCGCCCAGGTCAGCTTCGAGAGCATGACCGGGGGCGAGCGGTTCGCCCGGCGGGTGAGGGCGATCAAGGCGGCCATCCGGGCGGGCGACACGTTCCAGACGAACCTCTCACACCGGCTGGAGGCGCCCGCAGAGCTGGACCCGTTGGTCGTGTACGCCGCACTCCGGGAGGTCAACCCGGCACCCTACTCGGGGCTGCTGCGGTTCCCGGGGATGACGCTGATCAGCGCCAGCCCGGAGCTGCTGCTGTCGGTCGAGGGGGACCGACTGCGGACCGAACCGATCGCGGGGACCCGACCACGGAGCGCCGATCCGGTGGCGGATGCGCAGTATGAGGCAGAGCTCACCGGTGATGCGAAGGAGCGTGCTGAGCATGCGATGCTGGTGGACCTCGAGCGGAACGACCTGGGCAAGGTGTGTGCGTACGGATCGGTGGACGTGACCGAGTACCGCCGGGTGGACCGGTACGCAGAGGTGATGCATCTCGTCTCGGTGGTCGAGGGGGAGCGCCGGGCGGGGGTGAGCCTCTCCGATGCGGTCGCGGCGATGTTCCCCGGGGGGACGATCACCGGCGCCCCCAAGCCGAAGACGATGGAGCTCATCGCGACGCATGAGGACACCGCACGTGGGCCGTACACCGGGAGCATGGGGATCTTCGGCTTCGATGACCGTGCCACGCTCAACATCATCATCCGGACGATCGAGGTGCACGATGGGCGCTTCGGACTGCAGGTCGGGGCGGGGATCGTGCATGACTCGGACCCCGAGCGGGAGTACAGCGAGACGATGGACAAGGCGCGTGGGCTGGTGCGCGCGGTGGATGCGGCGCTGGCGCCCACGCAGCAGGTCCGCATCACCGAGGCACGCGCACGGTCCCAGGAGGTGACGGAGCGATCGTGATCCTCGTGGTCGATAACTACGATTCGTTCGCGTACAACCTGGTCCAGGCGATCGGGCCGGTCACGCCGGTGGAGGTGGTGCGGAACGATGCGATCTCCATCGCGGAGATCCGGGCACTGGCGCCCGATGGCATCGTGATCTCCCCGGGGCCAGGGACCCCACAGGAGGCGGGTGTCTCGATCGACATCTTCCGGGAGCTCACGATCCCCACACTGGGGGTCTGTCTCGGGCATCAGGCACTGTGTGCGGCGCATGGGGTGCCTGTGGGCCATGCACCCACCGTGGTCCATGGCAAGGGGTCGGACGTCCGCCACGACGGCAGCGCGCTGTTCGCAGGGATCGACAGCCCGTTCCGCGCGGGGCGCTACCACTCGCTGGCGGTCGAGCGGCAGAGCCTGCCGGAGCCGCTCGAAGAGACGGCGATGACCACCGATGAGGCGGAGATCGTCATGGGGGTGCGCGTGCGGGACCGGCCGCATTATGGGGTGCAGTTCCACCCAGAGAGCATCCTCACCCCATCGGGGGACCGACTGCTGCAGAACTTCTGCGGGTCGGTGGCGGGCGCATGAGACCATGGATGTACGGCGTTGCGACGATGCTCGCGTGGGGGGGATGGATCGTCCTTGGGGAGGTCGCCGGCCGCAGCATCGACCCGCGGACGGCGGCGGCGATCTCGTACGTGAGTGCGACCGCGATCGCGGTGGTGTACGCGCTGATCGCCGGCGGCGGCGGTCAGCTCACCGCGGTGGGCGTCGGGTTCGCCGTCCTCGCGGGGGTGGGTGCGGCGATCGGCGTGATCGCGACGTATGTGGGGATCGCGAGCGGGTCGACCGCGGTCGTCGCCACGCTCGGGGGGATGTACTTCGTGATCGCGGCGGTGCTCAGCATCATCTTCTTCGATGAGACGCTGGACCTCCAGACGGTGCTGGGCATCGGCATGGCGATCATGGCGATCGTGGTGCTCACCACGGGTCGCTGAGCCCCCCACAACATGACGGCGTGCTGATGTGTTGGGCAGGCTCCGTGTGGGATGCTCATGATTTACACCCACGGACGCCACCGGACCTCGTATGCACGATGTGATCTCGACGGACACCGCCCCGGCGGCGGTCGGCGCGTACAGCCAGGCGACGATGACCGACGCGATCGTCTACACCGCAGGGCAGCTGCCGATGACCGCAGATGGGGACCTCCTCACGGATGCGTCGGTGGCCGAGCAGACCACGCAGTGTCTGCAGAACATCGAGGCGATCCTGGCCGCCGCAGACCTGCCGATGACCGCGGTCATCAAGACGACCGTGTTCCTCGCCGACATCGACACGTTCGACGAGTTCAACGCGGCGTATGGGGCGTTCTTCCCCGAGCAACCGCCCGCCCGGAGTGCGGTCGAGGTGGGGGCGGTCCCGAAGGGCGCGGCCGTGGAGATCGAGGCGGTCGCCGCCCGCTAGATCACGACAGCTGGAGCTCGTCCGCCCGCTCCGCAGCGAGTGTGGCGAGCTCCTCGACGGTGCTCGCAGACTGCGTGGCGAGCACGCGGGTGAGCATGGCGAGCTGATCGACCGCCGCACGACGGAGCTCCTCAGCGGAGCTGGTGTCGTTCGCGAAGAAGTACTCCTGCTCGGCCTCCGCGGTGATGATGCCGACGTACACCGAGTGCAGGTCATCCGCAGCCAGGCGCTCGGTGGCCTGTGTGACGACACCATCGAACTGTGTGGAGCTCATGTGGACGCCTTCCGCGCCAGCGGCTTGAGCCTGTGGCAGGGGTGAGGCGTGGACTTTTGGTCGACGGTCTGATATGCTTCACCATGACAGAAGAGGGCGGGACCATCCGTATCGCAGCGGGGTGGGACTCGCGCGATGCCGACCGGCTGGTCGCAGCCGCCCGGGAGGACGCCGATGCGGTGACGCTGATCCGCACTGGGCCCGTGGGGATCGCGGGGTGGGATCCGGTGCTGTTCGCCTCGACAGCGGAGCAGACCGCGGTCTACCCCGCACCGGCGCTCGCGACCATCGGAGAGGTCATCGAGGCGGTCGAGGCGGGCGAGTTCCCCGCCGAGACGAGTCACTGCGTCTCCCACCCCGCGGATGCGCTGCGACGGCCGCAGGTGCCGACCACACCGCTGGAAGGTCGGGTGGACCGCGTCGTCGGGCACGCGGGATGGACCGACCCGTTCGCACCGGCAGATGTCCCCGCATCGGTCGACCTCCTGGCGGGTCCGGCGCGGGCCGTCCGGGGGCGCGGGTGGGGGGATGCTGCTGAGGACCTACCCGTCGGAGAGGTGTGGGACCGCCTCCCTGCAGATGCCACGGATGCGATCGTCGTGGTGAACGCTGCGGACCCACACCGACTGGCACAGGTCGACCGGTTCCTCATGGCGTCGCAGCCGGCGCGCATCATCGCCACGGCCGCCGCCCTGTGCGATGCGATGGGTGCGGAGGACCTCGTCGTGGTCCTGCCAGCGGACGCCGGGGAGCTCGCAGCGCGGCTGACCGCAGCGGTCGAGATCGACGCCCCTGCGGCGGTCCAGGTCGTCAGTGGTCCCGACCGCTTCCATGCGACCGAACCGAGGGCGCTCGTGGAGTACCTCGAGGGGAAGGATCGCATCGAACCACGCCGCGGCCCACCGGGTCCCGAGCAGTTCGGGGTCTTCGGTCGACCCACGGTGATCCACACCCCGCGCACGCTCGCGCAGGTCGCAGCCGTCGAGCTGCGTGGCCAGGGTGGGGAGGATCCGGGCACACGACTGTTCCACGTCTGTGGGGATGTCCGGGTCGAACAGACCGTCGAGCTGGACCCATCGGACCCCATCGGCGCGGCCATCACCGCAGCGGACCCCGACGATGAGGTGGCCATGGCGATCGTCGGGGGCGTCTTCGGTGGCTTCACCACGGACCTCACACTGCCGGCGGGTGCGGCGAGCCTCCAAGCGGCAGGGGTGGGCACCGACGGGGTCATCGAGGTGTGTGCCCCCCAGCGGTGTCCGGTCCGCATCGCCGGCGACCGCATCAGCTACGCCGCCGAGTCCAACAGCGGCCGCTGTGTGCCAGGTCGAGAGGGGACGGTCCAGCTGACGGAGCTGCTCCGGGGCGTCTACGCCGGTGACCTGGATGCTGCAGCCATCGAGGAGCTGTCACGGGTGATGCGACACAGCAGCAACTGCCGGCTGGCGGCGGCGGCGACGCGACCGGTCACCACGGCGCTGGCGCAGTTCCGGGGTGCGTTCGAGGCGCATGCGGCGGGCCAGTGCCCCGCAGGAGGGTGCCCACAGCTCTCATGAGCACGACGACACCACCATCCGACGAGAGCATCGTCTCCGAGCAGGTCGCCCCGCGTGTCCCGACGCTGGATGATCCCCAGCCGGCGACACCGGTGACCGCCAGCTTCGCCCCGGGCACCGCCGACGACCCACCGGTGGGCACCGAGACGGCGGCGACGGTGACGGTCAACGGGACGGCGGTGCAGGTCCCCGCGGGTGCGACGGTGATCGATGCGATCGAGGCGGTCGATGATGCGGTCGCATCCGTCGCCAGTGGCACCGAGGCCGTCGAGGCGGAGACGGCGATCCCCGCGCTGTGTCACTACGACCGCGGGGGCGATGGCAGCGAGCAGATCGGACCGCGCAGCGAGTGCCGCACGTGCATGGTCGACACGGAGGAGGTGGGGATGGTGCCGGCGTGCTCGTACCCCGCGACCGACGGCCTGACGATCGAGACGGAGACACCCGATGCGGCGGAGGCGCGGTCGGTGAACCTCGACCTCGTGCTGTCGAATCACAACCTGCGGTGCACGACCTGCAACGGGAACGGCCGGTGCGAGCTGCAGTCGGCGGCGGTCGGTGAGGGGGTGGACCACCCACGCTACGGCGTGTTCGGTGAGCGTGACCTGTACGAGCCGATCGATGACACCTCCTCGTTCATCCAGATCGACCGCAACAAGTGCATCCTGTGCACGCGGTGTGTGGATGCGTGCAACGATGTGCAGGTCGAGGGGGTGCTGCGCATCGAGGGGTACGGCAGCGACACCCGCATCGGCTTCCAGTCGGACGCGGAGACGATGGCCGCATCCAACTGCGTCTCCTGCGGCCACTGCTCGACGGTGTGCCCGACCGGTGCGCTGACCGAGAAGGGCATCGGGGGGGTGACCACCCTCCCGCTGCCGGGGTTCACCCAGCGCAACTCCGTGGGCCGGGTGATCGAGCATGAACCCGTCGAGACGATCGATGACACCGCCGCCCCCAACCGGGGCGACACCTCCGAGGCCAGCCCCACCGGGGTCGCAGCGTACATGCAGCGGGCCCGCGAGCAGGCGGGCGCGCTCGCAGAGGAGGCGGTGATCGCCGCCGAGCACCTCGCGGAGAACGTCGCGGTCGCGGCGGTGCCGGAGAAGTACCTCTTCGACATCGCCTCGACCGTCAGCGACCAGCGTCTGGCACGCATCGACCGCGCGGAGACCACCTGTGGGTTCTGTGCGGTGGGGTGTCGCTTCGAGATGTGGGGCAAGGATGGCGACTCGCTCGGGGTGGTCCCCGTGGATGACCCCGCGAAGGCGCCGGCGAACAACTTCTCCACGTGCGTGAAGGGCAAGTTCGGGCATGCGTTCGCCAACAGCCCCCGCCGGGTGACCGAGCCGCTGGTGCGGACACCCGAGGGGGACTTCGAGCCCGTCGGGTGGGATGAGGCGCTCGACCTCGTGGCGCGGCGCCTGCGGGAGGTCCAGGCCGACCACGGTGTCGATGCCGTCGGGGTCCTCACGGGGCTGCTGCTGCGGCGCCGTGGGGCGATTGCCTCCGAGGCGCCGGGGCTGCACGTTGCCG
>JAVLBV010000029.1:0-9589 GCA_031580685.1 Haloquadratum sp.
GCGGGAGATGACCGCATCCGCGTGGACGGTGTAGCCGAGCTCCTCGGCGACCGTGATCACCGACGCACGGGTGATCCCATCGAGGATCGACTGCGACAGCCCCGGGGTGTAGATCTCCCCATCACGGACGAGGAACAGGTTCTCTCCGGGGCCCTCCGCGACCGCCCCCTCCTTGTTGAGCACGATCGCCTCGGTGTAGCCGTTGCGGCGGGCCTCCTCGCCCGCCAGCATCGAGTTGACGTAGAGCCCCGTGGTCTTCGCGTTCGTGGGGATCTGGCTCGACGCATGCTTGCGCCACGAGGAGACCATCACATCCACCCCCTCGGTGATCGCCTCCTCGCCGAGGTAGGTGCCCCACGGCCACGCCGCGATCGCCACATTCACGGGGTTGTCGCCGGGGGAGACCCCCAACGAGCCGTACCCGTAGAACGCCACCGGGCGGATGTAGCAGGAGGTGAGCCCCTCGCGGCGGACCAGCTCGAGCGTCGCATCGGTGAGCTCCTCGGAGCTGTAGGGGATCGTCATCTCATACGGCTTCGCGGACAGATGGAACCGCTCGAGATGCTCCTCCCAGCGGAAGATCGCGGGGCCCTCGGTGGTGTCGTAGCACCGGACCCCCTCGAAGATGCCCGTGCCGTAGTGCAGCCCGTGACTGAGCACATGGATGGTGGCATCATCCCATGCGACGAAGGCGCCATCCTGCCAGATGGTGCCCACATCCAGCTCATCGAATCCCATACGCCTCCGTCGTGGGAGGATGATATAAAAGACTGGTCAGCCCAGTGTGTCGATGATGGGTGCGCTCTCGAGCAGCACGAGCCCCCGGTCGGCCGCGAACGCGGCGGCCGCGGTGGTGCTCAGCGCCTCACCCGTCTGCGCGTCGAGCATCTCCGAGATCACGACCGCCGGCGCCACCCCCGCAGCGTCCGCCATCGCCACCGCCAGCTCCGTGTGCCCGGTGCGACCGGCGAGCCCGTCGGCCGCCGCGCGGAGGATCGGCACATGACCGGGTGCCCGGAAGGTCGCCGCGAACCGTGCCTCGTCCGCACGGGCATCGGCGGTGAGCGCCCCGATCGCACGCACCGTCTGCGCACGGTCGCTGTCGGTGACCCCTGTGTGGGTCTCGCGGTGGTTCACAGGCAGGGAGAACGAGTCCCGTGCGTCGTACGCTGGCCGGTGCTGGGCCGCGGGGTGGTCGATCATCGCATCGAGGAACCCGATGCCGAAGCGATCCGCACTCGCCGCATCGATCGCCACACACACGAGGCCACCGGCGGTGGTCCGGACGTCAGCGATCGACGCGGCGGTCGCCGCCGACGCATGCAGGAACATGTCGACCTCCCCCTCACGGTCGGCCCCATCGTACACCAACACCGGCTCACCGCGCGCCAGTGCGGCGATGCCGGCGTCCACCCCATCCCCGACGTCCTGGTCGCTCAGGCTCATCGCTCATCCCCGATCAGCACCGTGACCGTATCCCCGTCGACCAGTCCCAGCGTCTCACGCAGACGGACCGGTGCGATGACCTCCAGCTGCGACGCATCGTGATGCGTGCGGTCGGGGACGATCACGTGCGCGCGGTCTGCCCGCCGTGCATCGAAGCCCAGCGCGGCGGGGTAACAGGTCGCCGAGCCGTAGGTGCGGTCGTCGCTCTCCCATGCGGTGATCGCGATCCCGTCATGCTGTGAGAGGGCGCTGCGGTCACGGACGCTCTGCTGATCCAACTCGAGGTTGAGCGTGCCGGGATACGGTGCATACCCCAGCCGCTCGCGGAACTGTGTGGCGTACCCGTCGAGGGCGATGTAGTGCCGCCCCTCGCCCATCCCGGTGGTCACCGTCCCCTGCAGCTGGAGTGTCCGGCTCGCAGGCTCGAACACCTCCGAGAAGGCCGCATGCTCGCGACGGAGGCGCTGCTCGCCGGCGTCGGTGACCTGGACCCACTGGCCGTCGGTGCCGACCTCCCGGGTCACCATCCCCGCATCCTCGAGCTGCTGGAGGCGCCGTGATGCGGTCTGTGCCGAGGTGCCGATCGCATCACCGAGGCGGCTGCACGACAGCTGGGTGGTGGTCCGACCCGCTGCTGCACGGGCGATCTCCCGCAGTGCGAGGACCTCATCGGCACTCAGCGAAGCCGTGGTCTGTGTCATGCTGGTCGGTTGGGGCCCGGCACCCAAAGGCATACCGGAGATGAGATGCATCACATGGCTGGGATGTGAGGAACTCGCAAGTACCTTACCGGCCCCTCTCAGAGGCTGAGCTATGTTCAGGGCGTTCCGTGCGGAGGTCACCGACTGCCTCCGTGGGGCGCTCGCGACACTGGGACACCCGACGATCGAGCTGGGGCTCGAGGAGCCCCCCGGGCAGATCGAGGCGGGGCTCGCGAGCAATGTGGCGTTCCGGCTGGCCGAGCCCATGGGGGAGACGCCACCGACGGTGGCCGCATCGGTCGTCGACGCGGTGGACCTCCGCGGGCATCGGTACATCGAGGCGGTCAGCAGCACGGGGCCGTACGTCAACTTCACCACGACCGAGGCGTACCTCACGGACACGGTCACCGCGGCGATGGCGGAGGGATGGGGGCAGCTCGAGCCGACGGGGAGGTCGGTCATCATCGAGCACACCTCCGCGAACCCGACGGGACCGATCCACGTCGGGCGGGCCCGCAACCCCATCTTCGGCGACGCCCTCGCACGGGTGCTCGCCGCAGCAGGGGCGACGGTCGAGCGACAGTACTACGTGAACGATGCGGGGCGCCAGGTCGCGACGTTCACCTGGGCAGCCGAGCGCTTCGATGCGGATGCGCTGCCGCCGGCCGAGCGCGAGCGTCCGGATCATCAGCTGGTGCGGTACTACCGACACGGCAGCAGCTACCTCGAGGAGGCCGATCCAGCAGAGGTGGCCGAGGCGACCGCCGCGATCGATGCGATCATGCAGGGCCTCGAGGCGGGCGATCAGGAGGCGTACGATCGGGTGCACGCGGTCATCGACCCCGTGCTCGCGGGGATGTCGGAGACGCTGGGGCGGCTGGGGGTGCAGTTCGATGCCTACGTCGAGGAGACCCGGTTCATCCGTGATGGGTCCGCGGATGCGGTGATCACCGCACTGCAGGCGCTCCCCGAGAGTCGCACGGAGGAGGGGGCCTGGCTGCTGGATCTGACATCGGCGGGGATCGACAAGGAGCTCGTGTTCGTCCGAGGTGATGGCACCAGCCTGTACACCACCCGGGACCTCGCGTATCACCGCTGGAAGCTCCGGACGTTCGATGAGGCGGTCACCGTCCTCGGGGAGGATCACAAGCTGCAGGCCGACCAGCTGCGTGCGACCCTCGCGCTGCTCGGGGAGGACACCACGGGACTCGCACAGCCGTGGTACTCGTGGGTGACGCTGCCAGAGGGGGGGATGTCGACGCGTGCGGGGACGGGGATCGACCTCGATGATCTGCTGGATGAGGCGGTCCGACGTGCCCGCGCCGAGGTGGTCGCGAGGGACCCCGACCTCGAGGCGGAGGCCATCGACGCGATCGCCCACGCGGTGGGGGTGGGTGCGGTCCGCTACGACATCATCAGCAAGCAACCGACCAAGGGGATCACGTTCGATTGGGACCGTGCACTGGATGTGGACGCGCAGTCAGCCCCGTACATCCAGTACGCGCATGCGCGCGCGTCGGGCATCATCGACGCGGCGGCCGCCGCGTCGATCGAGCCGGTGGTCGATGCGACGGTGCTCAGCCAGCCGGTGGAGACCGCGATGGTCGAGACGCTCGCCCGCTTCCCGATGGTGATCGAGGAGGCCGCCGCGGAGCTCGCGCCGCACACCATCGCGACCTACGTGCGTGAGTGTGCTGAGGAGTTCAATCAGTTCTATCGGGAGGCACGGATCATCGGGGCGGAGGACCCCGTCACGGGGGCGACCCGCCTGGCGATCGTCCACGGTGCGCAGGCCACGCTGGCCGCCGGGTTGGGACTGCTGGGTGTCGAGGCCCCTGAGGTGATGTGACCGCGGGGTCACCCGACGATGAGCGAACCGCCGATGAGCCGCACCGTCAGCGCACCTGCACCGAGCACGAGCAGGAGGAACAGGATGATCCACCACCGGGGTACCGCCGTGTCTGATGCAGACATACACCTCCCAGCACAGCGGGTGCAAAAAGGGCTTACCGTTTGCTGGGTCGACAGTCGCAGCATACTTACCCCGGACTCCGGTAGGTGCGGCGATGAGTAGCGAGCGTGCCGGGATGAGCGATGACCGGCGACGGTACGAGTTCCAGAAGGTGATCGAGGAGCTCACCGACTTCGAGGGGTCAGGGACGCAGTTGGTCACGATCTACGTCCCCCCGGACAAGCAGATCTCCGATGTGGTCGCACACGTGACGCAGGAGCACTCCGAGGCGGCGAACATCAAGTCGAAGCAGACCCGGACGAACGTGCAGGATGCGCTGGTGTCGATCAAGGACAGGCTGCGGTACTACGACACGTTCCCCCCGGAGACGGGGCTGGTGATCTTCAGTGGGGCGGTCAACTCCGGTGGGGGGCAGACCGAGATGGTGACCAGGGTGCTCGAGGCCCCGCCGGAGCCCGTCGAGTCGTTCATCTACCACTGCGACAGCGACTTCCTGACCGAGCCGCTCGAGGAGATGCTCTCGGATAAGGGGCTCTTCGGGCTCGTCGTCCTCGACCGGCGAGAGGCGACGGTGGGGTGGCTGCGGGGCAAGCGTGTCGATGCGGTCAAGTCCGCCTCCTCGCTCGTCCCGGGCAAACAGCGCAAGGGGGGGCAGTCGGCCCAGCGCTTCGCGCGGCTCCGGCTGGAGGCGATCGACAACTTCTATCAGGAGGTCGCGGGGATGGCGGATGAGCTGTTCGTCCCGCGCAGGCACGAGCTGGATGGGGTGCTCGTCGGTGGCCCCTCCCCGACGAAGGATGAGTTCCTCACGGGGGGGTACCTGCACCATGAGATCCAGGACCTCGTGATCGACAAGTTCGATGTGGCGTACACGGATGAGTCGGGGCTGCTGGACCTCGTCGATGCAGCCAGTGAGGTGCTGGCGGACCAGGAGGTGATGAAGGACAAGCTCCAGATGGAGGAGTTCTTCAAGAAGCTGCATGCGGAGGATGAGGCCACCTACGGGTTCGGACCCACCCGGGAGAACCTGATCATGGGGTCGGTGGACCGCCTGCTGCTGTCGGAGGACCTCCGCCGCGATGTCATCACGTTCGAGTGTCCCGACGGGCACACCGAGTACGAGGTGATCGACCGCCGACACGCGACGCCCGAGCACACGTGCGGCGAGTGCGGCGACGCGGCGACGCCCGCCGGGCGCGAGGACGTGATCGAGCATCTGATCGCCATCGCCGAGCAGCGCGGGACGACGACGAAGTTCATCTCGACGGACTTCGAGAAGGGCGAGCAGCTGTACGACGCCTTCGGGGGCATCGCGGGGATCCTCCGCTATGCGACCGGGGTCTGAGTCAGTCGACGAACGCGGCGAGCTGGCGCCGACGGCGGTCGATATCGAAGTGTGCATCCACCGTCGGCTCCGCCGCAAGCCGCTCGAGCTCGAGGAACACATCCACACCCGCCTCCTCGGCGACGGCGAGGGCGGTGTCGATCCGGTCGTGTGACAGCGCCAGCTGCGGGAGGTCGCGGATCACCGACCACACCGCCGCGACCGCGACCGGGTCATCGCGACCGAGCAGCGCATCCGCCACGGGGTCGCCTGCGACGGCATCCTCGACGACGGTGAGACACACCGGACACCCACCCGGTGTGGGCGAGGCGAACAGCGGCTCCGCAGCCGGTGGCACCGCGATGGGCTCGAGCGGTGTCGCACATCGCGGACACCGCATGCTCACTCCGCGTCAGCCTGCTTGTTCTTGATCTTCTTCAGGCGGAAGATCTCCTCACGCTCCTGCTCCTCCAGCTTCTGCTCGATGAAGTCACGGTTCCCGTACAGCTCCGGCAGCAGCTTGAACTCCAGGGCGTTGACCCGGCGCTTCGTCGTCTCGATCTCGACGAGCAGCTTGCGCATGGCGGTCTCGACCTCCGCGGCCAGGATGATCTGCTCTAAGAGCCGCTCGTACGCCGCGGCCGCCTCGTCGATGCGGGCCGAGGAGGACAGCACCCCGTACCCCCGCTCATCCAGGGACTTGCGCACCCCCGTCGAGGCGATCTCGGGCACGACGACACCCATCACGTTCTTCGAGCTGCTGGAGATCTCGGGGACCGTCTGCAGCGCCGCCGCGGCACCACGGACGGCCACGTCCCCATCGAGCGCGCGGGCCATGTCGATCGCCGACTGCGCATCCCCGTACGCGGACTCGACGTCCGCGCGGACGTCCTTGGCCTCATCGAGGATCTCCATGAACTCCATGATGAGCCCATCACGCTTCTGCTCGAGCGTGTCGTGGCCCCGCTCGGAGAGGTCGATGCGATCGTTGATCGCCATCAGGTTCTTCCGGGTGGGTTTGACGTCCTCAGCCATCCTGCTGTGGCCCCATCAGACGGATGCCTCCGCCGCGGCTTCGTCCAGGTAGTACTCGTCGATCAGCGCCTCATCGATCCGGTTGAGCTCATCACGCGGCAGCATCGACAGCAGCTCCCAGCCGAGGTCCAGCGTCTCCGCGATCGAGCGGTCGGTGTCGAAGCCCTGGTCGACGAAGCGCTCCTCGAAGCGCTCGGCGAAGTCCAGGTACCGGTTGTCCCGCTCCGAGAGCGCCTCCCGACCGACGATGTTCACGAGGTCGCGGAGGTCCTCCCCCTCCGCGTATGCGGCGTACATCTGGTCGGAGACGTCGGCGTGATCCGCACGGGTGAGGCCCTCACCGATCCCATCATCCATCAGCCGCGACAGACTCGGCAGGACGTTGACCGGTGGTTCGGCTCCCTGCGAGTGCAGGTCACGGTCGACGTAGATCTGCCCCTCGGTGATGTACCCCGTGAGGTCGGGGATCGGGTGGGTGTCGTCGTCGCCCGGCATCGTCAGGATGGGGATCTGTGTGACCGACCCCGCCCGGCCCTCGATGCGCCCCGCGCGCTCGTACAGCGTCGCGAGATCGGTGTACATGTACCCCGGGTAGCCCCGGCGGCCGGGGACCTCCTCGCGAGCTGCACCGATCTCCCGGAGGGCCTCACAGTAGTTGGTCATGTCCGTCAGGATGACCAGCACGTGGTACCCCTTCTCGAACGCGAGGTACTCCGCGGTCGTCAGCGCCATCCGGGGGGTGACCGTGCGCTCGACCGCGGGATCGTCTGCGAGGTTCATGAACACCACCGAGCGCTCCAGCGCGCCGGTGCGCTCGAAGTCCTCCATGAACTCGTTGGCCTCCTCGGCGGTGATCCCCATCGCACCGAAGATCACCGCGAACTCCGCGGCCTCCCCGCTGTCGTCCTCGGGGACGGTCGCCTGGCGCGCGATCTGCAGCGCGAGCTCGTTGTGCGGGAGTCCGGACCCACTGAAGATGGGCAGCTTCTGGCCGCGCACGAGCGTGTTCATCCCGTCGACCGCGGAGACACCGGTCTGGATGAACTCCTCGGGGTACTCGCGCGAGTACGGGTTGATCGCCGAGCCGACGATCGGCTGGCGCTCATCGGCGATGATCTCCGGGCCCCCATCGATGGGCTGGCCCGACCCGCTGAGCACGCGCCCGAGCAGGTCCTCGGTCACCTTCAGCTTCAGCGTCTCCCCGAGGAAGCGCACGGATGCGTTGCGGTCGATCCCGGTCGTCCCCTCGAAGACCTGGATGGCCACGAGGTCCGACTGCGACTCGAGGACCTGGCCGCGCCGCAGCTCCCCGTCGGGCGTCTCGATCTCGACGATCTCGTCGTAGCCGATCGGTTCGTCCACCGCAGCGAACACGAGTGGTCCGCTGATCTCTGTGATGGTCTGGTACTCCTTCATGTCAGTGTAACCCCGCGAGCTCGGCCGTGATGGCCTCCTCGACCTCCGCCGCATACTCATCGTACGCCTCCTGCGTGCCGATCCGGTTGATCTGTGGTGCCGCCGCGATCGCGACGATCTCCGGGACCGGCGCGCCCGCATCCAGCGCCTCGAAGGCCGCATCATGGAAGTGATGGATGGCCTGCATGATCCGGAACGTCTTCGCCGGCGGACAGAACTGATCGACCTCGTGGAAGGCGTTCTGCTGGAGGTACGCCTCGCGCAGGTAGCGGGCCACCTCCAGCGTCAGCTGCTGATCGTCGGGCAGCGCATCCTTGCCGACCAGCTGGACGATCTCCCGCAGCTCCGCCTCCTCATCCAGCACGTCGATCGCCCACTGCCGCTCGATGGGCCAGGACTCATCGACATGCTCGACGAACCAGGGGTCGAGCTGCTGGCGGTACAGCGAGTACGACTCACTCCAGTTGATCGCGGGGAAGTGCCGGCGCTCGGCGAGGTCCGCATCCAACGCCCAGAACGTCTTCACGATGCGGAGGGTGTTCTGCGTCACCGGCTCGGAGAAGTCCCCACCCGGGGGGGAGACCGCCCCGATCGCCGAGACCGACCCCGTCGTGCCGTTGATGTTGGTGAACGCACCGGCGCGCTCGTAGAACTGCGACAGCCGCGCCGAGAGGTACGCCGGGTAGCCCTCCTCACCGGGCATCTCCTCGAGTCGCGAGGAGATCTCCCGCATCGCCTCCGCCCACCGGGAGGTCGAATCCGCCATCAGCGCCACGTCGTAGCCCATATCCCGGTAGTACTCCGCGATCGTGATGCCCGTGTACACACAGGACTCGCGGGCGGCGACGGGCATGTTCGACGTGTTCGCGATCAGCGACGTGCGGGCCATCAGCGGGTTGCCCGTCGAGGGGTCCTCCAGCTCGGGGAAGTCGTCGATCACCTCGGTCATCTCGTTGCCGCGCTCACCACAGCCGACGTAGACGATGATGTCCGCATCGGCGAACTTCGCGAGCGAGTGCTGCGTCACCGTCTTGCCGCTGCCGAAGGGGCCCGGGATCGCCGCGGTGCCCCCCTTCGCGATCGGGAACAGCCCATCGAGGATGCGCTGCCCACTCACGAGCGGCTCGCGTGGGGTCTGCTTCTCCGCGCTGGGTCGTGCCACGCGCACCGGCCACTCCTGTCGCATGGTGATCTCCTCGCCGCTGTCGAGCTCGACGACGGGCTCCTCGACGGTGTGCTCGCCACCGTGGACCGCCGTGACCGTCCCCCCTGCGGAGTCCGGTGGGACCATCACACGGTGTTCGATCGTGACCGTCTCCTGGACGGTGCCGAGGATGTCCCCCGCGCTGACGGTGTCATCGACCGCCACCGTCGGGTCGAACGTCCACGTGCGGTCGAGGCGGATCCCCGGGGCGTCCACACCCCGGTCGAGGTAGGGGCTGTCCATCGCCTCCTCGAGCACATCGAGCGGGCGCTGGACCCCATCGTAGATCGTGTCCAGCAGACCGGGACCCAGATCCACGGTGAGCGGCTCACCGGTGTTCTCGACCGGCTCACCGGGGCCGATCCCCGAGGTCTCCTCGTACACCTGGATCGTGGTGATCTCCCCTTCGATCTCGATGACCTCGCCCATCAGCCCCTCCGTGCCGACGTAGACGACGTCGTTCATCCGGGCATCGAGCTCACGTGCGGTCA
>JAVLBV010000029.1:9599-11612 GCA_031580685.1 Haloquadratum sp.
CTGTTGTTTGACTCATTTCAGGAATCTTCCTCCATCAGATCGATGCCGATGGCGCGTTTGATGTTCTGCCGCAGGCCGCTCGCTCCGCCGCCACCCCCGATCGTCACGACCGTGGGGTCGACGCTGGTCTCGACGCGCTCTCGGACGCCGCGGGAGAGCCGGTCGAGGTCCGCATCGTGCATGATGACGATCCCGACGGTCTCCGCCGAGAGGACGTCCTCGACGGCCGCATCCAGCGTCTCAGATGCGGCATCGGGGGCGACCTCTGCGAACCGCCGGACGCCTGCGAGACGGAACCCGGTCGTGAACGTCTGCGACCCCACGACCGCGATCTCATCGCTCATACGATGACCACCTCGGCCTCGAGGGTCTCGACGTCCAACCCAGCCTCCCGGCCCCGGGCGATCGCACGGATGTTGTCGACCTCCCGCCGCTTCGCGAGGATGAACGACAGCACCGGTGTGATCGATAGCGGGTTCTCATACCCCAGCGAGTCCGCCGTCGCCAGCAGCGCCGCCTCGATCGCGTGCTCGGCGGGGATCAGACTCCCACCGGCCTCGACCGCTGCGATCGTCGCCGAGAGCCGGTCGCCGTAGGTGGAGGCACGGATCACCGCGAGCAGCTCGTCGGGGTTCTGCACGAGTGCCTCCACGGTCTCGAGCCGGAAGAGTGCCCCACCATCGAGGAAGTACGCTGCGGGATCGAGCGCCGCGCCCGAGCGGCTCAGCCGGAGCATGTTGATGATGTTGGTGAAGTCGACCTCGGCGGTGAGGAACTCCACGTAGGCGCGGGTCTGCTGGCCACCCGGCAGGTCGGTCAGCAGCTGGTCGTAGTAGGTCCGGTCCAGCGCGTTCTCCAGGGGGAACAGCAGCCCGGAGCTGACGTACGCGTCGTACGCCTCGGCGAGTGCGTCCCCGTAGATGGTCCGCTCGAGCGCCTCGACCACCTGCTCGATCGCGCCGAGGTCTGCGAGTGCCCGCAGTCGCTGCTCCTCAAGCTCGCCCGCGAGGATCAGGTCATCCCCCACGGTCTCTGCGTCCACCTCCGAGTAGATGCCCCGCAGCACCGTCTTGATGTTCCAGACGTCGTACCGACGCAGGTAGCGGGCGATCAGGTCATACAGCTGCCCGTCCGCCCACCCCAGGAGGTCGCGGTACGTCTGTGCCAGGTTCGCATTCAGGGCGTACTCGATCAGGTCGGTCCCCCCGTGGCGTGTCCCCAGCGCGTTGATCTCCGGACTGTACGCATCATCCTCGAGGAAGCGGGCGATCCCCGCGGGGTCCATCCGGACGAGTCGCCGGTACGCGTCCTCGCCGAGCAGGCTCGCGCGGCGGGCCCGGACCCGGGCGATGACGTACTCCGGGTTCGACCCGCCCGCGGCACTCATGTGTCGAACAACTCGTCGCTCACCGCGCTCACCTCCCGGTCCCACATCTGCTCGAGGATCGTGTCGAACGTGTTGTTGACACGCACATCCGCCGCGCTGCTCTCGATGATGACACCCCCCAGACACCCGATGGGGTCGCCGACCTCGAGGGCGTCGTGGTCCGCGGCGATCGTCGACAGCAGCTCCGCATCCGCCTCCCGCCCGTGGAGCGTCAGCTCCCCCGCATCGAACTCCGCGACCGCCGCAGCCACCAGCGCGCGCGTGAGCTGCTCGCGGCGCTCGCCCTCCATCGTCCCGAGGGCCGCCTCGGTGGCCGCGCGGACCTCCGCGAGCACCTCACGGCGGGCGCCCAAGCGGAGCTGCTTCGCCTCCAGCTTCGCCGAGGCGATCGCCTGTTCGCGCTCGCGGTCGATGGTCGCCTCCACCGCGGTCTCCGCGTCAGCGAGGACATCCGCCGCGGTGTCCCGAGCGGCCTCGACGATCTCCTCGGCCTCCTGCGCCGCCGACTCACGGAGGGCGTCGGCCTCCGCCTCGGCCTCGGCGGTGATGTCTGTGATGACGGTGTCCAGGCTCATTGCGCCGGTGCCTACACCAGGAACACGACGACGAGTGCGAGGATCACGAGG
>JAVLBV010000002.1:0-53747 GCA_031580685.1 Haloquadratum sp.
CCACCTGCTCGGCCCGCCAGTCGTAGTCCTGCCGGCATCATCGGGGGCCCCGAGGAGGTCGCGATCGTCCGTCATGCGGTGGGCATGCTGCTGGATGGTGCACCCCACGGCGCGGTGTACGCCTACCTGGAGCGCCGCCACGCCGAGCGTGCCCACGGGGCGGGCCTGGGTGGCCTCTGAACCACGCATCTTTTATAGAATAACTATCAATCTGTAAGCGATTATGTCGCAGCGCATGCAGCAAGGCCAACCGCTGATCATCCTGAGTGAGGAGTCCCAGCGGACACAGGGTCGCGACGCACAGCAGATGAACATCAACGCCGGCAAGGCCGTCGCGGAGTCGGTCCGGACGACGTTGGGTCCCAAGGGGATGGACAAGATGCTCGTCGACTCGGGTGGGACCGTCGTCGTCACGAATGACGGGGTGACGATCCTGAAGGAGATGGACATCGACCACCCCGCGGCCAACATGATCGTCGAGGTCTCAGAGACCCAGGAGGATGAGGTGGGCGACGGGACGACGACCGCGGTCATCCTCGCCGGCGAGCTGCTCGACCAGGCGGAGGAGCTGTTGGAGCAGGACGTGCACGCGACGACGATCGCACAGGGGTACCGGGAGGCGGCCGCGCAGGCGAAGGAGGTCCTCACGGAGTTCGCGGATGCGGTCCCGACGGACGATCACGCCGCGCTCGCGGAGGTCGCCGTGACGGCGATGACCGGCAAGGGTGCGGAGGCCTCCCGCGATGAGCTCGCCGCGCTGGTCGTCGATGCGGTGCTGGCGGTCGAGGACGAGTACGGCATCGACACCGACCATGTCTCGATCGAGAAGGTCGTCGGCGGGGCGATCGCGGACTCCGAGCTGATCGAGGGGGTCATCATCGACAAGGAGCGTGTCAACGAGAACATGCCCTACCTGGTGGCGGACGCGAACGTGGCGGTGATCGATGGGGCGATGGAGGTGCGCGAGACCGAGATCGATGCGGAGGTCAACGTCACCGACCCCGAGCAGCTCGAGGCCTTCCTCGCACAGGAGGAGTCACAGCTGCAGGCGATGGTCGATCATCTGGAGGAGCTGGATGTCGAGGCCGTGTTCGTCGGCGATGGGATCGATGACATGGCACAGCACTTCCTCGCGCAGGCGGGGATCATCGCCGTCCGCCGGGCGAAGTCTGAGGACCTCCGCAACCTCGCCCGTGCGACCGGTGCGACCGTCGTGGGTGCGGTGAGCGACCTGGAGGCCGATGATGTCGGCTTCGCGGGATCGGTCGCCCAGAAGGACATCGGCGGTGACGAGCGGATCTTCGTCGAGGATGTCGAGGATGCGAAGTCGGTGACGATGGTGCTGCGCGGCGGCACCGAGCACGTCGTCGATGAGCTGGCACGCGCGATCGAGGACGCACTCGGTGTGGTGCGGGCGACGATCCTCGACGGCGCGGTGGTCCCCGGCGGTGGCGCGCCCGAGACGGCGCTGTCACTGTCGCTGCGTGACTTCGCCGACTCCGTCGGTGGGCGGCAGCAGCTCGCCGTCGAGGCGTTCGCAGACGCCCTGGACATCGTCCCGCGCACGCTCGCGGAGAACGCGGGGTTGGACCCGATCGACTCGCTGGTCGACCTGCGCAAGAGCCACGACGGTGGTGCGACAGCGACGGGGTTGGACGCGTACACCGGGGAGATCGTGGATATGTCCACCGATGGGATCGTCGAGCCGCTGCGTGTGAAGACGCAGGCGATCGAGTCCGCCACCGAGGCGGCCGTGATGATCCTCCGGATCGATGATGTCATCGCCGCCGGTGAGCTCCGCTCGGGCGATGATGATGATGAGGGTGACGAGATGGGTGGCGCCGGCGGCATGGGCGGCATGGGTGGCATGGGCGGCATGGGCGGCATGGGCGGCATGGGCGGGATGGGTGGCATGGGCGGGATGATGTGACCACCCCCTCCTGACCGGGCGCGACGGGATTCGAACCCGCGACCGTCGGATTAGAAGTCCGACGCTCTGTCCGACTGAGCTACGCGCCCCAGCGGAGGTACCGCATCTTCGGGTTTCAATGATGCGCATGGATCTGGAGAGCGGAATCGCTAATCACCCCCCTCCGAGACTCGGTGTATGGTCATCTTCGCTACGGTCGGCCTTCCCGGCAGTGGGAAGGGTGAGTTCGCCCGCGTCGCCGCCGAGCATGGCGTCCCTGTCGTGTCGATGGGTGATGTGATCCGAGCGGTGTGCGCCGACCGTGGTGTCGACCCCGCCACGGGGCATGGGACCATCGCACGGGCGCTTCGCGAGGAGGAGGGGCCGACGGCCGTCGCCGACCGGTCCGTCCCCTACGTCACTGCGGCGCTCGAGGATGCATCTGCGGTCGTGATCGATGGGCTCCGTTCGCCCGCAGAGCTGGCCATCTTCGAGGAGGCATTCGCCTCCCATGACATCCGGCTGATCGCGATCGAGGCCCCCTTCGAGCTCCGTGCGGCCCGGCTGGCCGACCGATCCCGGGACGAGACCGACGTCGATACAGAGGCGCTGCGCAGCCGTGAGGCCCGCGAGGCCGGCTTCGGGATGACGGAGCTGATCGATGCGGCCGACGTCACCATCGCGAACACCGGCACCCTGGCCGCGCTCGAGGCGACCATCGAGACGCAGCTCGCTGCGGCACTGGACGGATGACCGACCCCCTCATCGTCATCTGGGCCCCCGTGTACCCCACCGAGTCGACCGATCGGGTGATCGCGGCGGTCCATGAACTGTTCCCGACCGCAGCATGCGAACCGGTCGAGGGGGCGCTCATCGCCCGCTCACGCTCGCTCGCGCATCTCAGCGAGCACCTGCACCGCCAGCGGATCCTCGACACCGCACGCACGGCCATCACGGTCAGCCGCACCGACGACCGCCTCCGCTTCCGCTTGAACAAGCAGGCGGCCACCGTCGACCTGCTCAACTTCGCCGTCGACAGCTCACCGGAGCTGGGTGTGCTGGAGGTGGTGGTGCATCTGCCCGGCGGCGGCGCGGCCACACTGCTCGATGCCATCGCACCGCCCACGGCCGATGGGGTCCCGCTCACCGACTCCTCAGACGCTGAGTAACGCGGCGACGGCGATGCTGATGAAGATGATCTTGAAGACGGTGTTCACGAGCACGATCTTCACGCCGAACTCCGGCCCCCACACGCCGACCTGGAAGGGGATCGACCGCTTGAACGTCGAGACGGTGAACGAGACGATCCCCCCGATCAGCAGGGTGGCCACCGCCGTCTGCGGGGTGAACACCGACCCGATCAGCGGGGCGATCGTCGCCGCCCCCGCGGTCGTATCGAGGGTGAAGATCGCGATCACGCCCACCGCTGCGGTGGGCAGGTCCACCGAGGCGACGAGCGGGGCCCCGACCGCCCCGATGGCAGTGAGATCGTAGACCTCCACCAGGTAGGTCACGACCCCGTAGACGACCGCGAGTCGGGGGATGATCCGCCGGACCGTCCGCAGGGTCCGCTCGCGCGCGGTGCCCTGTGGCCCCACGGGCGACGGCGCCGTCGTATCGGCATCCGACCGGCCGGGCACCCCGAGCAGGATCGCGCCCAGGACCACCCCACACACCGTGATCGAAAGCGCGATCGCCGCCCGGAACGAGACGTACAACAGCCCGACCTGCAGCCCCAGGATGGGGATCAGCACCGGCGCGTAGAACGTGAAGATGTGCTGGATGAACCCGAAGAAGGTGTTCATGATCACCGCGATGACCGTCTCGCGGTCCGAGAGCCGCCCCTGTGTGCGGAACTCCGCGAGCATCCCGTAGCCGGCCGTCGTCGATGCGGCGGTCGTGACGATCGCCGTCCCGACCTCATCAGGCAGGTGTGCGGGCCGCGTCAGCCAGCGGGAGCCGCGTGCGATGGTCTCGATGACCCCCCGGTCGACGGCGACGTTGGCGAGGTAGACACCCAGGACGATCAACAGCGAGATCCGCAGCACCCGGAGGGCGATCTCCCCGATGAGCTGCGTCGCACTCACGCTGCATCCTCCTGCATGGATGGGTCCCCGCGCTGCATCTGGGGGGACTCAGTCGCCGAATGGGTCGAGCCCGCCCTGCCCCTGCAGCCGCTTCATCATCCGCTGCATGTCGCCCTCGCCCATCCCCTGGAACTGCCCGATCGCCCGCTCCATCATCCGGTGCTGCTCGATGAGCTCACGCACCGCCTCCGGGTCTGTCCCCGCGCCCCGGGCGATCCGCTCGATGCGGGACCGGCCGATGACCGAGGGGTCCTCCAGCTCCGCCTCGGTCATCGAGTCCATGATCACATCGAACGTCACCAGCCGGTCCTGGGTGACGTCCATCGCATCATCCGGCAGCTGGTCCATCAGCCCACCACCCATCCCCGGGATCATATCGAGGACCTGATCCAGCGGCCCCATCCGCTGCATGGTCTGCATCTGGTGTCGCATGTCGTTCAGCGTGAACGGCCCCTCCAGCATCTCCTCCGGCGACCACTCCTCGTCCGCCGCCTCGCCCGACGCCATCGCCCGCTCGACGCGCTCGGCGAGCTGCTGGAGGTCGCCCATCCCCAGCAGCCGGGAGATGAAGCCGTTCGGCTCGAATCGCTCGATGTCCTTGACCGTCTCGCCGGTGCCCAAGAACGCGATCGATGCGTCGCTGGTGTTGACGGCCGTCAGCGCACCACCCCCCTTCGCCGTCCCATCCAACTTGGTCACCACCACCCCATCGATGCCGATCGCCGCATCGAACCGCTCGGCCTGCTCGGACGCCTCCTGGCCGATCGCCGCATCGATCACGAGCAGGGACGCATCTGGCTCGACGATCGCGGCGATCGCCTCGATCTCCTCGATCAGCTCCGCCTCCAGCGCATGTCGGCCGGCGGTGTCCACGATGGTGACGTCCGCATCCTCCACCGCGGCCATCCCCGCGCGCGCCACTGCGGCTGCATCCGTCGCATCGGCGTCGCCGTAGAATGCCACCTCCGCCCGCTCGGCCATCTCCCGGCTCTGCTCGTACGCCCCCGGGCGGTGCGTGTCGGTCTGGACCACCGCACTGCGGAGCCCCTTCGTCGAGAACCACCACGCGATCTTCGCCGCGCTCGTGGACTTGCCCGCCCCCTGCAACCCCGCGAGCAGGATGGTCTGCGGCTCCAGGGGGAGGGTGGTCGAGTCACCGACCAGCTCGACGAGCGCCTCGTAGACGATCTTGAGGACGTGGTCGCGGGCCGACGTCCCCGCCGGCGGATCGTCGGCGAGTGCGCGCGCCCTGATCTGCTCGGACAGCTCCATCACGAGCCCGACCTCCACATCGGCCGCCAGCAGCGACCGCTGGATCTCCCGGACCACCTCGTCCACATCCTCCGCATCCAGGCGTGCCTTGCCGCGGAGGGCATCCACGGTCCGGCGGAGCGATCCCCCGAGACTGTCCAACACCATGGGGACAGTTGGGGTCTGCCGTGCTAAAGGGGTTGTCGTCAGTCGGCGAGGATCTGCTCGACGACCGCCTCGGGTGCGAACCGTTCGAGGTCCTCATACCCCTGCCCGACCCCCAGGAACAGCACCGGTGCGCCGGTCACGTATGCGATGGAGATCGCCGCACCCCCGTCAGGGTCTGCATCCGCCTTCGTCAGCACCACACCATCGAACGGGGCCGCCGCATCGAACTCCTCGGCCCGACGCACCGCATCCTGCCCGGCGATCGCCTCATCGACGAAGAGCGTGAACTCGGGGGCGATCACGCGGTCGATCTTCTCCAGCTGCGCCATCAGATCGGTGGACGTGTGCAGCCGACCCGCGGTGTCGGCCAGGATCACGTCCACATCGTTCGCCCGCGCGTACTCGCGGGCATCGTACAGCACCGCCGTGGGGTCGCCGCCCTGCTCGTGACTGATCAGCCGGACGTCCAGCGCATCCGCATGCCCCTGCAGCTGCTCGTTCGCTCCCGCACGGTAGGTGTCGCCGTTCGCAAGCACCACCGCGAGCCCCCGCTGCTCGAGCGCGTACGCCAGCTTGGCGAGGGTGGTCGTCTTGCCCACCCCGTTGACCCCCGTCGCGAGGATCGTCACCGGGCGCTCCGCGTCCTCGACCGCCTCGAGGAACGGGAACTGCCCCACGCTGATGACCTCCAGCAGCGCCTCCGCGAGCGCCTCCTCGATCAGTCCCATCGTCGTCGCGACCTGCGCGCGTCGCTCGCCGACCAGGCGCGCCTCGATCGCCGCCGTCAGCGCCTCCGCCACACGCATCTCGACGTCCGACTGCACGAGAGCCATCTGCAGCTCCCACAGCGGCTCCTCGAGGTCCTCCGCCTCGATGATGACCTGCCCCCGCGCCAGCGCCCCCGCCCGCTCGAGCGCCCCCGGCCCGTCGCCCTCCTCGCCTGCAAGCTCCCCCTGGAACTGGTCGAACCGGTCACGCAGCCCGTCGAACATCGCGCTGGCTCACTCGCCCTGCTGGGGCCGCTGCGCCTGCTGCTGGATGGCCTGGACCTGCTGTTCCAGCTCGCTGCGTCGCGTCACGACCGTCTCGAGCTCCTCGAGCAGCTCCTCTGCACGCTCATCCAGCGCCTCGCGCTTGCGCTGGATGGTCTCCACCGCGGTCGTCGCATCCTGCTCTGCCGCGTAGTCCCCACCCAGGTCCACGATCACCTCGTCGATGTCCTCGATCGTCGCACGCACGAACGCCCCACCGCCGAGGGGCACCTGCACCGTCGCCCCGGTGTCCAGCTCGCCGATCGCCCGCACCGCCTCCCGCATCGATGTCTGCTGGGCACGGATCTGGGTGACCTCTGCCTCGAGCTGCTCGATCTGCCGGTCGATGACCTGCAGCTGCTGGGACAGCTGGGCCATCGCCCCCTGTAGGTCGGGCGCGCTCATCGCACGAGCTCCACACAGCACGCGTCCACGCACGCAGGATGCACGGTCATACCGGTGACCACACCGCCGGCGGAAAGAATCTTGCTACCCATCCAGGAACCCCAGCGTCTCCTCGATGCGGGTCAGCTCCGGCCCCGTGGTCTCGTCGCCGGCGACGTACCCCTCGCCGCTCACCACCAGACCGGAGCCCACGAGTGGTCCCCCGTAGTTCACCGTCCCGATGTCCGCGGGCACCCCCAGCGTCTCCTCGAGCACCACCAGCTCCTCCTCGGAGGCCTTCGGATGGCAGAGCACGCCCGCATCGGTCGCCACCGCAGCCATCCCGACGGTCCCCACCCCCGCCAGCGTGCCCCGCTGCACCGTGACATCCAACGTGGATGCGATCGCGGTCACCGCCGCCGCATCCAGGTCCGGATGCACCAGCGCGCCCGTGCTGTTGGCGACGACGACGTTCCCGACCGCATTGATCGGCCCCGGGACGGTCGCCACCGGCACCTCGAGTGACGTCTCGAGTCGGTCACGCTCGGTCTGGGTGATCTGATCGGTCACGACCACCCCTGCGGTGGTCCCCACACAGACCGCCCCGACGGTGGCCGTCCCCCCGACCGTCGTCCCGACCGCCTCCACATGGAGCTCCGCGGCGACCGCAGCGGCCTCCGCCTCCGAGATGTCTGGCCGCACGATCACCCCCACCGGGGTGGACGCCGCGAAGACCCCCACGTATGGCGATCCAGCGAACGCGGTCCTGAGCACGCTACTCCGCTGGTTCGACCTCGACGATCCCCTCGTCGATGAACCGCCCGGCCCGCAGGCGGATCCGCCGCGGGGGCTTCTGCCCCCCACGGGCCCACACCACCTCATTGACCGCGGGGTCGAGCCGGATCGCCGCCACATCCACCCCGAACTGTCGCGCGAGGTCCTCCCGGATGATCTTCATCGCACGCTTCGCCCGGTCGTGTACGGGCACCCGCGAGACGTCTCTGAGCGGCACGGTGACGACCCGCTCGTCGACTTCGCCTGCGCTCATCTCACTCGTCCGTGTCGCTCATCCGCCAGCTGCGGCGCTTCGGATTCTGCGAGACCTTGAGATCGGTCTTCAGCATGACCCACGTCGGCACCCGCGTGTTCTGGCGGGTGAGCTTCGCCAGCCGCTTCTTCTTCGCCTTCGTTTTCTTGCTCATACCTCTCGTGGGGGACCGCTCGCGGTTAAAGCGTTCTTGTTTCGGCGGTCCCGCACCGACGGAATGATGTAGCGCACGCCCCTCCTGTCTGCAATGACCGCCCCTGAGGATGACGACCACGCGTTCTCCGGTGGGAAGGGGCTCGACCCCACCTACGAGGAGTTCACCCTCGACCCCCCCGAGCTCCGCGTGGACCCCACGAAGGTCGACCCCGTCGATGCCCGTGTGCTCACGGATATCCTCGATGAGCGCAACATCAACTCGGACCAGGTCGACGTCGACACCCTGCTCGATGTGGGCGTCTCGTACATGCAGATCCAGCGGTACGAGGAGGCCGGCGACACCTTCGAGCGGGCGGCACGCTTCGCACCGGATGGGTCGCGCGCCCAGCAGGAGGCATGGGTCAACAAGGGGGTCGCCCATGGGGAGCTCGAGGAGTGGGATGCGGCGATCGGTGCGTATCAGGAGGCGCTGCGGACCGATGATCGGTCCGACCTCGCTGCGGCCGCCGAGACCAACCTGGCCTACGCCCTCTGGGAGGGTGGCCAGCAGGCGGATGCGCTCGATCACGCAGAGCGGGCGGTCGAGCTGGACCCCCGGCTCCCGCAGGCATGGTACAACCGGGGGTTCCTCGCCAACGCACGGGGCCTGCATGAGGAGGCGCTGCAGGCGCTTGAGAACGCGGAGCGGCTGGGCGAGCGGTCCCCGGAGCTGTTCGAGGAGCGCGCACGGGCACTGGAGGCACTCGGGCGTGATGCGGACGCCGAGGAGGCGCAACAGCGGGCGGACACCATCCGCAGTGAGCAGGAGTCGGCGCTGCTGGATGAGGCATGATCGTCGTCCGGGAACGGAACACGCCCAAGGGGCGGCTGGTCAGCCTCTGTGACCGCGACTGCATCGGTGAGTGCTACCGCGAGGGGGAGCTGCGCCTGGATGTGACCGAGGAGTTCTACGGGGGTCCCGAGGCGACGGAGATGTCCGCCTCGGCGGCCATGAGCGCGATCCGGGCGGCGGATGTGGTCAACATCGTGGGGGAGGAGTCCGTCAACGCGGCCATCACCGCCGGACTGGTCGATGAGGCGCGCGTGCTGCGCGTGGCGGGACAGCCGCATGCACAGCTGCTGTGGCTCTGAGGTGACCGAAGGCATGTTACCCCTCCGCGCCTGAGGAGGGGCAATGGGAATCCAATCGTTGACCCCTCTGGATGTCGCGTCCATCCGGGCCGACTTCCCGATCCTCACACGGACGGTCGGGGGCCCGGTCGACACCCCCGGTCCCTCGCCCACAGCGGCGACCCCGCTGGTGTACCTGGATAACGCGGCGACGAGCCAGAGCCCACAGTCGGTGATCGACGCGATCTCGGGATACTACGAGTCGTACAACGCCAACGTCCACCGGGGGATCCATCAGCTCTCGATGGAGGCCTCGCTGGCGTATGAGGCCGCACATGATGCGGTGGCCTCGTTCATCGGTGCGGCGGGCCGCGAGGAGGTCATCTTCACGAAGAACACGACGGAGTCGATGAACCTCGTCGCACAGGGGTGGGGACTGCGCACGCTGGGACCAGACGATTCGGTCGTCGTGACGGCGATGGAGCACCACGCCTCGCTGGTGCCCTGGCAGCAGGTGTGCAAGCGCACGGGTGCGGAGCTGCGGTACATCCCCGTGACGGACGCGGGTGCGCTCGACATGGATGCAGCCCGCTCGCTGATCGACGCCTCCACGGCGATGGTCTCGGTGGTCCACATCTCCAACACCCTGGGGACGATCGCGCCGGTCGCCGAGCTCGCCGAGCTCGCGCACGCACAGGACGCGTACTGCTTCGTCGATGGGGCGCAGTCGGTGCCCACCCGGCCGGTCGACGTCGACCGTCTCGGTGCGGACTTCCTCGCGTTCTCCGGACACAAGATGCTGGGTCCCACCGGGATCGGTGTGCTGTGGGGCCGGGAGGCGGTCCTCGAGGAGATGGAGCCGTACCTCTACGGTGGGGAGATGATCCGCCGCGTCACCTACGAGGACAGCACTTGGGAGGAGCTGCCCTGGAAGTTCGAGGCGGGCACACCTCCGATCGCGGAGGCCATCGGGCTCCATGCGGCGGTCGAGTACCTCGAGGAGCTGGGCATGGAGCGGGTCCGCGCGCACGAGGATGCCCTCACGGCGTACGCGTACGACCGGCTCGCCGACAGCGGCGACATCGACATCTACGGTCCGTCTGGCCAGGACCGCGGCGGGCTCGTCGCGTTCAACCTCGAGGGGGTGCATGCGCACGACCTCTCGAGCATCCTCGATGATGCGGGCGTCGCCGTGCGTGCCGGCGACCACTGCACCCAGCCCCTGCACGATGCCCTCGAGATCCCCGCGTCGGCGCGTGCGTCCTTCTACATCTACAACACCACCGACGAGGTGGATGCGCTCGTCGATGCGGTCGGGGTCGCGCGTGAGCTGTTCGCCTGAGGGCTCCAACACAGTTTAGCGCGCGCGAGACGTACTTCCACCATGCAATGGAAACCGGACTGGGGACTCCGTGGCCGCATGATCGTCACGATGTTCCTGCTGTTCGCCGTGTACCTCGCGTTCATCGGCGCCCTGTGGTCGGCGAACTACGCGGTCTTCCTCCCGCTGATGGGGGTGTTCGTCTTCGTGCAGTTCTTCTTCAGCGACAAGCTGGCGCTGTACTCGATGGGCGCGTCCACGGTCGACCCCGAGGAGTACCCACAGCTGCATCGGATCATCGAACGGCTGAGCCAGCAGGCAGATCTGCCGAAGCCCACCGTCGCGGTCGCGGACTCGGACGTCCCGAACGCCTTCGCGGCGGGTCGCTCGCAGAAGACGTCCACCGTCGCGGTCACCACCGGCCTGCTGCGGACGCTCGACGCTGCGGAGCTTGAGGGGGTCATCGCACACGAGCTGGCACACATCAAGAACCGTGATGTGATGGTCATGACCATCGCCTCGTTCCTCTCCACGGTGGCGTTCATGATCGTCCGCATGGGCTTCTGGTTCGGTGGCGGCAGGGGTCGCCAGGGCGGTGGCTTCATCGTGGCGCTGCTCGCGTCGCTCGCGGTGTGGATCGTCTCCTTCCTGCTCATCCGGGCGCTGTCGCGCTACCGTGAGTTCGCCGCCGACCGCGGCGCAGCACTCATCACGGGTGATCCGGGGGCGTTGGCATCGGCGCTGCGCAGCATCGACGGGCGCATCGACAAGGTGCCACAGCGCGACCTCCGCGAGCAGGCGGAGATGAACGCCTTCTTCATCATCCCGATCACCTCCGGCTTCCTCGGCCGGATCTTCCGGACCCACCCCCCGACGGAGCGTCGGATCAGCCGACTGACCGACCTGGCGGTCGAGCTCGAGCGCGCGTGACCGACTGATGGGGCTCATCGATGGGCTGCGGGCGGTCCTCGGTCTCGGCGCCGAGGCCGGTGCGACCCGTGATGCGGATGCGGACGCACTGTTCGGGATGGGCACCGCATACCTCACGATGGATGCGGACCTGGGCTACTCCCCCGCCGAGACGGCCGCACTCTGCTTCTCGGGTGTCGACAGCACGGACTTCTCTGCGGTGCTCGATGATGTCCGTGCGATCCTGGATGCGGGGGCTGCGACCACGGGTACGGAGTTCGCCGTCGAGACCGACGATCACGGGTGGCGGTGGGTGATCGTCCACGACGACGACCCCGAGGACCTGCTCACGTCGATCCACTTCGCCGCCGATGAGTTCATCGCGAACGGGTACGGGTCACGGCTGCTCGTTGCGGTCTTCGGCTTCGTCTCTGGCGCGGGACGGGCGTACTGGGTCTACAGCTTCCGTCGCGGGGGCTACTACCCGTTCATCCCGACCGGGACCGACTCGCGCGATGTCCGCGGGGAGCAGAAGCTGGCCGGGGTGCTCGGCGGGGAGCTCGACATCGAGGATGACCGTGACTACTGGTACCCGCTGTGGCCGACGCACCGTGGCGGGCATCCGTGGGAGAGCGGGTGAGCTGTCCACTTTCACTCAGGTGTTAACGATACTTTAAGCCCCTCTCGACACACGAGCGCATATGGTCAGAGACGATCTCGAGAGCCTCCCCGGTGTCGGCCCTGCGACCGCAGACAAGCTCGTGGAAGCCGGATTCGACAGCTATCAGGCGATCGCGGTGGCGAGCCCAGGGGAGATGTCCAACACCGCAGACGTGGGTGAGTCCACGGCTGCAGATATCATCATCGCGGCCCGTGACGCGGCCGACATCGGGGGCTTCGAGACGGGTGCGATGGTCCTCGAGCGTCGTGAGCAGATCGGGAAGCTCTCGTGGCTGGTCTCCGACATCGACGACCTGCTCGGCGGCGGCCTCGAGACACAGTCGATCACCGAGGTGTACGGCGAGTTCGGGTCGGGGAAGTCCCAGGCGACGCATCAGATGGCTGTGAACGTCCAGCTGCCGCCGGAACACGGCGGTCTCGGGGGCTCGTGCATCTTCATCGATTCGGAGGACACCTTCCGGCCCGAGCGCATCGACGACATGGTCCGGGGACTGGATGACGGCATCATCGACGCGCTCCTCCAGGAGCATGAGATCGACGGCGCACCCGGTGAGGATGCGGCGATGGAGGCGCTCCTCGGGGTGTTCCTCGATGGGATCCACGTCGCGAAGGCGTTCAACTCGAACCACCAGATCCTGCTGGCGGAGAAGGCGAAGGAGCTGGCCTCCGAGCTGGAGGACACCGATGCCCCCCTCCGGCTGCTCTGTGTCGATTCGCTGACCGCCCACTTCCGTGCGGAGTACGTGGGGCGTGGCGAGCTCGCCCCCAGACAGCAGAAGCTCAACAAGCACCTGCATGACCTGATGCGCATCGGTGACCTCTACAACACCGCCGTGCTCGTGACCAACCAGGTCTCCTCGAACCCCGATTCGTACTTCGGCGACCCCACGAAACCGATCGGCGGCAACATCCTCGGCCACACCTCCACCTTCCGGATCTACCTCCGCAAGTCGAAGGGTGACAAGCGGATCGTCCGGTTGGTCGACGCCCCCAACCTCCCCGATGGGGAGGCGATCATGCGCGTGAAGGGCGCAGGGCTCAAACCGGAGTGAGTCGCCCGCGGTCGGTGTCAGTCCTCGGTGGAGCTCTCGGCGACCTCGACCACACCCGCATCCAGTGCGGCCGCATCCTGTGCCACCTGCCGTGACAGCACGGCACACTTGATGCGCATCGGGGAGATCTCCACCCCCAGCATGTCGGTCACGTACTCGGTGTCCAACTCCACGAGCTCCTCCCGGCTCATGCCGATGAGTCGGTCGGTGAGCATGCTCGCTGCGGCCTGACTGATCGCACACCCGTCACCCGAGAACGCCACCTCCTCGACCGCATCGGCTGTGTCGAAGCGCAGCTCCATGGTGATCTCATCACCGCAGGAGGGGTTGTGGCCGGTGTGGACCACATCGGGTGCGTCGAGTGACCCGTAGTGATGCGGTCGCTTGTAGTGCTCTAAGATCTGCTGTCGGTACATGTCCGCACCTAGTCCCATCACTGGAGATAGGCCGATTGCGGTGCAAAAGGATTCCGCCGGCGCACCCGCACGGATTAAGCGCGGTCATCCTGTATCTGCCGCGATGCCATCAGAGGGATTCTGCCCGCGCTGTGGGAAGCAGCGACCCACCGCGGTGGCCCCGGGGACCGATGGGCTGTGCGCGCAGTGTCATCTCTCCGTGATCGACCCGCTGGAGGTGCCCACACAGCTCACGCTCACCCGGTGTGGGACCTGCGGGGCGATCAGGGATGGCGAGCGGTGGATCGATGCGGATGCGGACCTGGTGGATCTCGCCACAGCAGAGCTCGCGGATGCGGTCGCGGTGCATCGGTCGATCGATGTGGAGGACTGGGGGATGGTGGCGCAGGAGCCCTCGACAGACCAGATCAGCATCGATGTGGAGCTGTCGGGGACCTACCGCACCGAGCCCGTCACGGCGACGGCGCACGCGACGGTCACGATCGCGACCGGGCAGTGCGACCGGTGCGGTCGCATCGCGGGTGGGTACTTCGCGAGTCTGCTCCAGGTGCGTGCGGCCGACCGGGTCC
This sequence comes from Haloquadratum sp., assembly GCA_031580685.1. GTDB lineage: Archaea > Halobacteriota > Halobacteria > Halobacteriales > Haloferacaceae > Haloquadratum. The sequence continues at coordinate 14,093 of JAVLBV010000002.1, forward strand.
CGACCGATGCGGAGCTCGCCATCGCCGAGGAGACCGCGAGCGCGTACATCCGCTCGCGGATCGGCGTCGGCGACCGGAACGCGTTCATCTCGGACGTGCAGCGGACCAAGGACGGGCTCGACATCAAGCTCTCGACGAACCAGATCGGCGGGGCCATCGCGAAGCAGCTCACCGACCGCATCGGTGGCGAGGTCCGGAGTCACCCGACACTGGTGACCGAGGACGGGGACGGCAACGCCGTCTACCGGGTGACGTACACGGTCCGGTTGCCTCGGTTCACCGTCGGTGACATCATCGCGACGGAGGACACGACCGCACCGGTCGTGGTCACCAACCTCGGTGAGCACATCACGGGTCTCCAGCTCGGTCCGTACGCACCGGTGTACCTGGGGTCGGATGAGACGGACGCACCGCGCCGGCTGGGTGATGTCGATGACATCGTCGAGACCACCGTCGTGGCGCCGGTGGGTGAGCACGAGGTGCAGGTCCTGCATCCGGAGACCCTCGAGACGGTCACCGTCCGTCGACCACCACACAGCGACCCAGACAGCGGGTCCATGCGGGTGTTCGTCGATGCCGGTCGGGTGTGGCCGGTGCCGGCCGACCCCGCCGCGAGCATCCGTGTGCTCCGCCAGCAGGCCTGAGCGTTCAATCCGCGGGTGTACCGACCGGTGCTCCTCGACCGGCGATCGCCCGCTGGCCCCCCTGCCGGCGGTGTGCCAGCTGCAGCGCCTGCGTGGACCGCCCGGCCATCACGGCGGCTGTCTCGAGGTCGATGGTCCCCTCCCGATACAGCGTGAGTGCGGTGGTCAGTCCATGGGTGTGCATGGTCTATCATGAACATTCATGATAATGCACATAAGTCTGGCGTGACAAGCGCTCACACGTCACTCATCGCCCCACACGCCATCCAGTGTGGAGTCGGACCTGCGGGTCCGCTGCGGCCGCCCCGATGGCCGCTCGGCACCACCGACGGCCGCGAGCGCCTCTGCATACGGTGGGAGGGAGGGTCGCCGCATCGCATCGACCTGGTCGCGGAACCACGCTGGCATGACCTGCTGGCTCCGCTCGAACAGCCCCCCGATCGACGCATCGGCCAGGTAGGTCGCCCCGTGGTCATCCGCGGATCGCACCACCCGGCCACAGGCCTGGATGATGCGTCTGAGCGCCATCCTGTTGTACCAGTCCCAGGCCCCCGCATCCAGCCGGTGCTGCACGCGTGAGTCGCTCGTGTTCAGATACGGTGCCTTGCAGAGCACCTGCCAGCGGCACAGGTCATCATGCAGGTCGAGCGCCTCCTCCATCTTCACCGACAGCAGCACCTCCGGTGCGGTCTCCTGCTTCCACCGCTCGAGCACCGCATCACGGTCGTCGGGGGTGTGCCGGACGACCCGGTCGGTCGCACCCACCTCAGCGAGCTGCTCGAACAGCTGCTGCTGGATCGCATACGAGTGACAGTGGACCAACCCCTTCGTATCGGGGTGCATCGCGAGCAGCTGCACCAGCAGCCGGCCGATCTTCGGAAGCGTCTGCCCGCGGACGTCGTAGGTCATCTCCCCCACCATCACATCGAACAGCGGCCGGTGCTCCAGTGGGAAGGTGTGCGGCACGTCAACGGTCCGGACGCGTCCGCTCGGCAGGCCCACACCGCGGCAGTACGCCGCCGGGTCCAAGATCGTCGCAGACAGCAGTGCGAAGCGCGTCCCCCGGTCCCAGACGGTGTGTCTGAGGAACGGCGCGGGGTTGAGCGGCTTGATGGCCAGCGCGGCGGTCTCGGCGGCCTGGTCGACCACCCAGCGGTCCGAATGCCGCATCTGTTCGACATCCCGACGGAACCAGCCGATGCGGGTGACCAGCTCCCGCAGACGGTCCCGCTCGAGCACATCCTGTGGGCTCAGACTCCCCGCACCCTCGAGCTCCGCGAGGGTCGCCTCCAGCTCGCTGTGGATCTCCTCGACCGCCTCGACGACCGGACGGTCCGGCCGCGGGGAGTCGAGTCGGGGGATCGTCAGCGTCTCCCAGCCGGGCACGTTCTGCGGCCCGAGCCGGATCGTCGCGTACATCTCCGCCCACTCGAGCAGCCCGTGCGCCTCATCGATCACGATGACATCCCGAGCATCGAACAGCTCACTGCCGGCGGTCTGCATGAAGTACGCCAGGGTCATCCCGGCGATGGGTGCCTCCGCGGCCACCGTGCGGTCGACGAAGTACGGACAGCGCTGCTTCTCGGGACACTCGAAGTTGCTGTCGCGGGCGCAGCGGGCCTGGTTCACCGGCTGCCCGCGGTCGCCAGGCAGGATGCACCCGTAGTTGCGTTTCCCGCGGATGATCGCGATGTCATCCAGCAGCGGGTTCGACCCCACATCATCCAGCTGGGACACCTGCGGGGTCGTGTAGTACGCCTTCCCCTCGGGGTCCGCAGCCCCCGCGATCGCCCGCGCCAGCAGGGACTTCCCCGTCCCGGTGGGCGCGCGCACGATCACCACCATCGCCCCGGACGCGTACGCCTCGGTGATGTCCGCGATCGCCGCATCCTGCACACCCCGGTACGCGGGAGCGGGGAACTCGGCGTCGATCGCCGCCGGGTTCACCGCATCGCCTCACGCCTCATCGAGATCCAGCGTCTCCATGCAGTCGAAGCACAGGAACTCCTCACGGTCGTCGAACACCAGCGTCATGCCCCCCGACGTGCCCCGTTCGAAGCTCCAGAAGTCCGCGATGCCCCCGGCGATGCGCACCCGTGTACCACACCGGTCACAGCGTGCGCTTGCCATGGTCCACGCACCCGCTCCCCCGAGTTAAACCCTCGACTCTGGGCTATCCCTTCTTGATCTGCTCGAAGACGGCCAGCAGCTCCTCGGGGGTCCCGCCATCCTCGAACGTCACGGTCCCACGGAACTCGTGTCGGACCTCGGAGAAGTCCGCGTCTATGCGGCCGGACTTGAGCTCCCGTCGTTCATGCTCCGCCTCATCGTATGCTCCCATCGACATGGTATACCATACCATGGACAATGATGATATATAGCCCTGCCGGCTCCATCGAAGGGGTGATACCCGGTGAGACGCTACCCCGAGTAACCTGTGGCTCGCCCGTTACGCTTCCGTTTCGACACGTCCGCCTGGAGCGACCAGCGCATCCATCGGAAGATCTTCCGCGATCTCGATGGCAACATCGGCGCCACACAGCGCCGCCCGTGGTTCGCCCCGCCGGCGGGCTTCAGCATCGACCGCTTCGACATGGACAACGGCGACATCGCCTTCTTCATCCGGGGTCCCGACCGCGCCTTCTGGCTCGGGAACACGGAGACTCCGCGTGCCCTGTGGCAGACGGACAAGATGGGCTTCGATGCGGTCCCTGCACCCCTGCACAGCTGGGCGACGCGGGAGCTGCTCGCACAGCTGCATGATGAGACCCCGTGGTTGGCACCGTTCCCGGCGATCTCGCACTTCTTCCTGCCGGTGTTCCTCTCGAAGGATGGCCGGGACTCCAGTCGGCGGTTCTTCGATGATCACGCCGCGGGCTTCCCGGATGCATCGCGGGATGCCGCGCTCGAGCATCTCGAGTCGGTGCTCGACACGGGGGTCTTCGCGGAGGACCGCGAGGTGATGGCGGGGAAGCTGGGCACCTCGAAGGGGGTCGACTTCACCCGCATGACCGCCGCGATGGGTGAGTTCAACATCGCGAAGCTGCTCGTGGACGCGGGGTACGCACTCGAACCGGAGATCCCCGTGACCACCGGCCACTCGATCGACTTCCGCGTGAACGCCGGCGATCAGACCACCCTCGTCGAGGTCACCCGTCCGCTCCCTCCGCAGCGACGATCAGCGTCCTCACCGGTGCGTGCGATCAAGGACACCGCCTCCGTGAAGTCCAACGGGCAGCTGGCACGCCACGGGGGTGGGGTGCTCCTCGTGGTCGACTGCTCCAGCTTCAGTCAATCCGAGTGGCAGACCCTGCTCGAGCAGCAGCCGGCGGTGGGGCACCGCCCCGCAGCGGTCGTGCGGTATGTCCCTGGTGGACGACCGACCGGCTACACGGTGGGGTCGGTGCCGATCGACCTGCAGCTCCAGCAGAAGTAGACGTCGCCCGGCCCGCTCAGAAGGAGACCTGCTGCGGTCCGTCCTCACCCGCGCTGTACGCATCCCGGTCGCTGTAGAATCGCCGCCCGATCGCCGCGTGGCCGAGCCCGCACATCAGCGCCGCCTCCGCATCCGACGCGGTCGGGTACGTCTCCTCCCCCGCGACGCGGAGTGCATCGCCCAGCGTGGCATCCCCGTTCGCCAGCTGCAGGGTCTGCTCACCGTAGGCGGTGATCAGGTCTGTCGTCGTTGTCGGGTACTCGTGCGATCGGACCAGCCGGGTTGCTTCGTTGATTCGCATACCCAGTCATTCGCCCGGGTATTCTTAACTATTGTCCATGAACATAGTAATATTATACCATCAATATTAACATGATAATACAACGGGGCTTAACCCCGTCATTCGCTCGTGCCGACCATGCAAGAGGAGATCCGCGCGGACCTGCACATCCACACCCGGGCGTCGGATGGGGTGATGGACCTCGCCGCCGTGGTCGATGTCGCCGCGCGTGCGGGACTGGAGGCGGTCGCGGTGACGGACCACGATCGGCTGCATCCCGACCTGGACGCCCCCCGCTGCCGTCTGGGTGGGCTTGAGGTGATCCGGGGCGTCGAGATCCGTGTCGAGCTCGCAGACTCTCGCGTGGACCTGCTGGGGTACGGGGTCCATCGGACGGCCGTGCTGGATGCGCTGCTGGGGTCGATCCAGCGTGCGCGCATCCAGCGGGGCAGCCGCATGATCGACTCGCTCGAGACCGCCCTCGACGTCCAGCTGGATCTCACACCCACGACCGGCCTCGGCCGGCCCCAGATCGCCGCAGCGGTGGTCGCGGCCACCGAGACGTACACCACAGAGCGGGTCTTCGCCGAGCTCATCGGCGCGGGCTGTCCACACTACGTGCGTCGGTGGGTGCCAGAGGTGAGCGAAGCCATCGATGCGCTGCGGGATGCCGGCGCACTCGTCGCCCTCGCACACCCCTATCGGTACCCCGACCTCCAGGCGGCGACGACCATCGTGGATCAGCTCGATGCGATCGAGGTGTACTACCCGTATGCGCGACAGCCCGCAGGTGATCCGGATCTCACCCGGATCGAACAGATCGCTGCCGATGCAGGGCTGGTCGTCACCGGCGGCAGCGACGCCCATGGTCGTGAGGTGGGTGTGGCCGGCCTGGACGCGGATGGATACAGGCGGTTCCGTGAGGCGCTGGCGGACGCCGGTCGACGAACCGCTTAACATCCCACTGCGGATATGCACGGTTGATGCGGTGTCACCACTGTGCTGAAGCCGCGGTCGTGCACCCCCGCCACCGTGGGGTCCGCGTGGGGGTCTGCCGGACGCACCTGCGGGCGGAGCTGGAGCGCCTCCGGCGGACCGCCGCCGCGATCACCGGGGAGCTGGCGGCCGCAGAGGGGGCGGAGTGAGTCGTCTGGGGCCGCGTCGGTTGCGCCGTGACGGCATCAGGGAGCTGGTCCAGGACGTCACGGTCGGTCCCGGGGACCTGATCGCCCCGGTGTTCGTCGATGCGACCATCGACACCCCCGCTCCGATCGCGTCGATGCCCGGCCAGCAGCGCCTGCCCATCGATGCGGTCGCCGCCCAGGTGGATGCGCTCGCCGAGCTGGGCATCGGGGGGGTGTTGCTCTTCGGCATCCCCTCCACGAAGGACGCCAGGGGCTCTCGTGCGGATGCAGCCGACGGCGTCATCCAGCAGGCGCTCGCGGCGGTCGGTGCGACGCCGATGGTCATGATGACCGACGTGTGTCTGTGTGAGTACACCGACCATGGCCACTGTGGGGTCCTCGCGGCGGCCGAGGACCCCCACGGCATGACGGTCGACAACGACCAGACCCTCTCCCGGCTCGCGTCGGTCGCCATCTCGCATGCGGAGGCGGGCGCGGACGTGGTCGCCCCGAGTGCGATGGCCGACGGGATGGTGGAGGCGATCCGCGAGGGGTTGGACCGGTCGGGGAACGCCGCGACGGCGGTGATGTCCTACGCCGTGAAGTTCCACTCCGCCTTCTACGGCCCCTTCCGTGAGGCGGCAGACGGCGCCCCCCGCTTCGGTGACAGACGGCACTACCAGATGGACCCACAGACCCCGAGCATGATCGACCGGGAGGTCCGCCTCGACCTCGAGGAGGGGGCAGACATGCTCATCGTCAAACCCGCGATGGCGTACCTGGACGTGGTCGCACAGGTGGCCGCGCGTGCGGATGTCCCCATCGCCGCGTACAACGTCTCAGGCGAGTACGCGATGCTCCAGGCGGCCGCCGAGCGCGGCTGGGTCGACGGTGAGGCGGTGGCACTGGAGGCCCTCGTGGGGATGCGTCGCGCGGGCGCATCGATGGTGATCACCTACCACGCGGAGACGATCGCCGCAGCACTCGGGTGACCGTCCGTCCAGAACCGAGGCGCCAGACGGGGACGGAGTGCGGGGACCACATCCTTATACACATTATATCTGCAGGTATTCTGAACATACGTCCTAATATTCCCGCACAACTTGCCATTTGTCAATAGCTGCCTTTATTATACCCTGTTCCATGAACTTCTGACGTGAGATACCAAACAAATCACACAGTTTCTGGCGCACTGCTGGACATATGTGCAAAACATGAGGAACAACCATGACAATTCCACTGCAAGCAGATCCCGGGGCGATCGCCACCGGCGTGAACTACTCGTGGGTCCTGACGGTCACCTTCCTGATCTTCTTCATGCACGCGGGCTTCGCGATGCTGGAGGCGGGACAGGTGCGGAGTAAGAACGTCGCGAACCAGCTGACGAAGAACATGCTGACGTGGTCCGTGGGGGTCATCGTCTTCTTCCTCGTCGGTGTGGCCGTCGAGGCCATCGCTGCCGGCGTGACCGGCGGTGGTGGGGGGTACGATCTGACGGCGATCTTCTCGCCGGCATCCACTCTCGCATGGGTCGACTGGCTCTTCGGGGCCGTCTTCGCGATGACGGCGGCCACGATCGTCAGCGGGGCGGTCGCGGGTCGGATGAAACTGCGCGCGTACGTGTCGTACACGGTGATGCTCGCAGCCGTCATCTACCCGGTCGTCACCGGGCTCACCTGGGCGGGAGGGTACCTGAGTGCGCTCGGGTTCGCCGACTTCGCCGGGGGGATGATCGTCCACGGCATGGGCGGCATCGCCGGCCTGACCGCCGCATGGGTGGTCGGGCCCCGGCTGGACAAGTTCAACGAGGACGGGTCGGTCAACGTCATCCCGGGCCACTCGATCACCTTCGCCGTGCTGGGGACGCTGATCCTGGCGTTCGGGTGGTACGGCTTCAACGTCGGGACCGCCGCAGCTCCCCTGACCGGCGATGCGAGTGGCCTCGCCTCGTTCGAGTACGTGGGGCGTGTCGCACTGACGACGACGCTCGGGATGGCAGCAGGTGCCGTCGGTGCCAGTGCCGCATCGATCGCGAAGACCGGGAAGGTGGACACGCTGTTCGTCGCGAACGGCCTGCTGGCGGGGCTGGTCATCGTCACCGCGAACACCGACATCATCACCTGGTGGGCCGGGATCGTCTTCGGCCTCGTCGGGGGCATCCAGCTGGTGTACGTCTTCGGCTGGGTCGAGAAGTACCTCAAGATCGATGACGTGTGTGCCGTCTTCCCCGTCCACGGCAGTGCGGGTGTCCTCGGGGCGGTGCTGGTGGGCATCCCGATCTTCACGGTGCCCGGTGCGGGGGTGAGCCTGACCGTCCAGCTGATCGGCGTCGCGCTGATCGCGGGCTGGACCATCGCCGCGACCGCGGTGGTCTTCGGCGTGCTGAAGGCGCTCGGGCAGATCCGCGTCTCCGCAGCCCACGAGGTCGAGGGGCTGGACATGTCCGAACACGGCGTCGACACCTACCCCGAGTTCGGCCGGCCTGAGACGGCGACCGATGGCGGCCAGCCGCTCGCACAGACCGACGGTGGCATCGAGGAGGTGCGGTAGATGGCCGAGATCGAGCTCGTCATCGCGTACATCCGCCCAGACCGGTTGAGTGCGGTCAAGCAGGCGCTCGTGGACGTGGGAGCGCCCTCGCTGACGGTCAGCAACGTGTCGGGCCGTGGCACACAGCCTGCGAAGACGGGCCAGTGGCGCGGGGACGAGTACACCGTCGACCTCCATCAGAAGACGAAGGTCGAGGTGTTCGTCGCCGAGGTCGACGGCGCGGCGGTCGCCGAGGCGATCGCGGACGCGGCACAGACCGGCGAGCCCGGGGACGGGAAGGTGTTCATCCTCCCCGTCGATGCGGCGTATCAGATCCGCACCGGCAGCACCGGCGCCGACGCCGTCTGAGCGGTACCCCACTTCTTTCTGCGGTCCCCCGTCTCGTGACTGGCAAGGCCTATACATCGCGCAGCGTAGCTCGCAGCATGCAGCGCGACAGCTCCCGGGCCCTCTACGACCGCGCACTCGGGGTGCTCGCCGGTGGTGTCAACTCCTCGGTCCGCGCGAGTCGACCCTATCCGGTGTTCATCGATCACGGTGCGGGTGGCCACGTCGTGGATGTCGACGGCAACCGCTATCTGGACTTCTTGCTGGGGTACGGACCGCTGCTGCTGGGGCATGATCTGCCACCGTCGGTCCGCGAGGCGGTGGACGCCGCGGTCGCGGTCGGTCCCATGTACGGCGTCCCCACCGCGGTGGAGGTCGAGCTCGCGGAGTTCGTCGCCGCGCATGTGCCCTCCGTCGAGATGCTCCGGTTCGTCAACTCCGGGACGGAGGCGACCGTCTCGGCGGTGCGGCTGGCGCGGGCGGTGACGGGCCGCGACCTGGTGGTGATCATGCAGGGTGGGTACCACGGCGCCCAGGAGTCGACGCTGGTCGAGGGTGATGCCACCGCGGTCGAGCCCTCGAGTCCGGGGATCCCCGCTGCGTTCAGCGCATCGACGGTCCCGGTCCCGTTCAACGACACCGCGGCGGTCGATGCGGTCTTCGAGGCACACGGTGACCGCATCGCGGCGGTGATGACCGAGCCGATCCTCGCGAACAACGGCATCGTCGACCCCGACAGCGGCTACCTCGAGCACCTGCGCGCGGTCACCGACCGGCATGGGGCGCTGCTGATCTTCGATGAGGTGATCACGGGCTTCCGCGTCGGTGGGCTCGGCTGCGCCCAGGGGCTCTTCGGGGTGACGCCGGACCTCACCACCTTCGGGAAGATCATCGGCGGGGGGTTCCCCGTGGGCGCGGTGGGCGGCCCAGCCGCGCTGATCGAGCACTTCACGCCGTCTGGCGACGTCTTCCAGTCTGGGACGTTCTCGGGACATCCGGTGACGATGGCGGCGGGCCTCGCGACGCTGGAGTACGCCGCCGATCACGATGTGTACGACCACCTCAGCGCACTGGGCGATCGGCTCCGTGCGGGGCTGATCGACATCTGCGCCGATGTCGCACCATCGTACACCGTCGTCGGCCGGGGGTCGATGTTCAAGGTCCTCTTCAGCCGTGCGCCCAGCGCCGCGCAGACCGCCGGCTGCAGCCACGGATGCCGGCGGTCGGAGTCGTGTGCGCGCCGGGAGCACTGTCCGTCACGGGCCGCCGATGTGCGCGCCGGCGCGACCGACCGGTGGGAGCGGGTCTTCCGCCCCGCGATGCGTGATGCGGGCATCCTCCTGCCACCGAACCAGTTCGAATCGCAGTTCCTGTGTGCGGCCCACACGGAGGCAGACGTCGACACTGCCCTCGATGCGTACCAGGACCTCCTGTAGCTCCGTCGACCTGCAGATGAAGGCCTTTTCATAGGTCCGCCGACTCCGACCGGTATGAGTCATCGGGCCACGTTGACGGTGGCATCCCGCGGTTCTGCGTTGGCCCGTCTCCAGACCGACCTGGTCGCAGAACGACTGCTGCGGCATCGCATCGGTGTCGAGGTCGAGGTCATCGAGAGCGACGCGGACCGTGCACCCGCTGCGGTGGTCGCGGAGCTCGGCACGATCGGGGCGTTCGTGCGGCGGGTGGACACCCCGGTGATCGAGGGGGAGGCCGATGGGGCCATCCACTCGATGAAGGACATGCCGACGGAGATGCCAGAGGGGCTCTGCGTCGCCGCCGTGTTGCCCCGAGGCCCCACCCGCGATGTCCTCGTCACCCCGGGGGGCGACCCGCTGGATGCGCTGCCGGCAGGGGCGGTCATCGGCACCGGCTCGCTCCGTCGTCAGGCACAGCTGCTGACCCACAGCGATGGGCTCGAGGTGGCGCCGATCCGAGGGAACGTCGACACCCGGATCCAGAAGCTGATCGCACCGACGCTGTCTGCCGAGCGCGAGCGCATCGAGGCTGATGCGGAGGCGGACCTCGACTCGTGGCAGGCCACGCTGTCGGAGACGGATGTGGCCGCCCTCGAGCGTGAGCCGCCGGAGCCCCCGTTCGCGGGGCTCATCCTCGCGGCGGCGGGGCTGCAGCGGCTCGCGCTCACCGGCCACTTCGGGGTGGTCCCCCTGCCTCGACGACGGTTCATCCCTGCGCCTGCGCAGGGGGCGATCTGTGTGGTGATGCGGCGGGACCACCCCGAGCTGGGGCGTGTCCGCCGCGTGCTCGATGACCACCCCAGCCGGGTGGCGACGACGATCGAGCGACGGATCCTCGCGGGTGTCGGTGGCGGGTGCATCGCGCCCATCGGCGTCAATGCACAGCTGCAGGGGTCGACCGCGCACGTGGTCGCAGGGGTGTACCACCCGGCCGGAGGCGAGTCGGTGGTCGAGCACCGGCATCTGCCCCTGCGCCGGTACGAGGAGGCGGTCGATGAGTTCGTGGAGGCACTCACCGAGCGGGGTGCGACCCAGCTGCTGCAGGAGGCGGCCACGGGCCGATGACGACAGCTGAGGGAGGTGTGGTCTACCTCGTCGGCGCAGGTCCCGGCGACCCCGGGTTGCTGACGGTGCGCGCTGCGGAGCTGCTGGAGGCGGCGGACGTCGTCCTCCATGACAAGCTGCCGGGTGCGGACATCATCGCGGCCATCCCCCCCGAGAAGCGGGAGGATGTCGGCAAGCGCGCCGGTGGGGAGTGGACGCCACAGGCGTACACGAACCATCGGATGGTGGAGCTCGCGCGCGCAGGACAGTCCGTGGTTCGCCTCAAGGGCGGGGACCCGTTCGTCTTCGGACGCGGTGGCGAGGAGATGGAGGCCCTCGCAGCGGCGGAGGTGCCGTTCGAGGTCGTCCCCGGCGTCTCCTCTGCGGTGGCGGCCCCGGCCCTCGCGGGCATCCCCCTGACCCATCGCGAGCATGCCTCTGTGGTCACGTTCGTGACGGGCCATGAGGACCCGACGAAACCCAGCGCCACCGTCGAGTGGGGCCAGCTCGCGCAGACCGATGGGACGCTGGTCATCCTGATGGGGGTGGGCAAGCTGGAGGAGTACGCCCCCCTGTTGCTCGCGGGTGGCCGGGCCGGGTCGACCCCACTCGCGTTCATCGAGCGTGCGGGCTGGCCGCAGATGCGGGTCATCACCACGACCCTCGCAGAGGCGGTGTCCGTCCGTGATGCACGGTCGGTCGAGCCGCCTGCGGTCATCGTGATCGGCGCTGTCGCGGCGACCCGCGCGACCGTCCGGCGGTGGCTGCGGGGGTGGGAGGACACCAGATGAGTGGGGACCCCCCCGTCGTCGCCCTGTTCCGCCCGGACGATGCACGCATGCGTCGGACCGCCACGCTGGTGCGCGACCACGGCGGCGAGCCGCTGTGTGACCCGATGCTGTCGATCACCTCCACCGGGCAGCTGCCCCCGCCCGATGCCCCGATGACGGTGTTCACGAGTCGGACCGGTGTCGAGCTCACCGCGGCCGCCGGATGGACCCCGACGGCGACCCAGGTGGTCGCCGTGGGGGCTGCGACCGCCGATGCAGCCGTGGCTGCGGGGTGGCCGCGGCCACCGACCCCCCCACGATACGACTCCGAGGCGCTCGCGGCATTCATCATCGATGCGGCGCCCGCACACGTCGTCATCGCACGCAGTGACCATGGCTCGGCCGTGCTGCCGGAGGCCCTCTCGTCCGCAGCGGTGTCGCATGCGGAGGTCGTGCTGTACCGCCTCGAGCGGCCCGCTGACGCCGGTGTCAGCGTCCAGGCGACCGCTGCGGGTGAGGTCGATGCGCTGGCGTTCACCTCCTCGCTGACCGTCGAGCACTTCCTCGAGATCGCGGCGGCCGCCGGGGTCGAGGAGGCGATCATGGCGCAGCGGCCACAGCTGACGGTGGGGGCCATCGGAGCCCCCACCGCGGCGACGCTCGATGCCCACGGTCTCGACCCGGACTGCACCCCCACCGAGGCGACCGCCAGCGCGTTGATCGAGGCGATCTTCGAGACGCTCGATGCGGTCTGATGACCGCGAGCTGGCGGGGCGTCGCACTGATCACCGGCTGGCAGACCGTCGCGAGCCTCGGGTACTACACCGCCTTCGCGGCGACGGGCATCATCCGCGCGGTGTTCGGGCTCTCTGAGCTGTACGTCGGGCTCTTCATCACCACGACCGTGGTGGGGTACACCCTCGCCCTGGCCCCCAGCGGTGCCCTCGTCGACGCGTACGGGGACCGCCGGATCATGCTGGCTGCGATCGGTGTGCTCATGCTCGGGTTGGTGGGGGTCACGATCGCCCCATCGTATCCGGCACTGCTGCTGGCGGGGCTCGTCTTGGGTGCAGGCTACGCCCCCGCGATGCCCGCGTCGAACCGGGGCATCGTCGCCGCAGCACCCACCGGTCACGCCAACCTCGCGATGGGGCTCAAGCAGGTCGGGGTGACCACCGGCAGTGCGATCGCATCGATCCTCATCACCACGCTCGCGGCCGTCGCGGCCTGGCAGTCGGGCTTCCTCCTCATCGCGGCCGTCTCTGGGGGGTTCGCGGTCGCCTTCGCGGTGCGATACCAGGGCGTCGGGGGCGGTGGACAGATGCGCCGGCCGGACTTCGGCCAGCTCCGCGGCACCACCGGCTACCTCCCCCTGGTGGCGGCGGGGGTCGTCGTCGGTGCGACGATCTTCACCACACTGAGCTACACGATCCTGTACGCGGAGGATGTCGCGGGGATGGGTGTCGCCGCTGCAGGTGGCGTCCTCGCAGCCACCCAGCTGACGGGCAGCGTCGGGCGGGTCCTCGCCGGCTCGCTTGCGGACCGCATCGGGGGCGTCCGTGGCCCTGTGCAGGTGATCGGTCTCCAGCTGTTCGTCGCGGGAGTGCTCTTCGGCATCCTGGGCTTCACCCCCGCAGACCCGCGGGTGGTGGCACTCATCTTCGCTGGCTTGGGGGTCTCGATGCTGGGTTCCACGGGGGTCTACTACTCCGCGCTGACCCAGCTCGTCCCCCGGTCGACGATCGGCACCGCGACCGCAGCGGGACAGATCGCGATCAACATCGGCGGGCTCGTGACCCCACCCGCGTTCGGGCTCATCGTGGAGTCGCTGGGGTACGGGACCGCGTGGTTGGTCCCCGCGACGCTGTCGCTGCTGGCACTCGGCGCGCTGGCGATCCTCCACGGCCAGGTCACCTCCCCCACCGCCGGCTAGGCGACTCACGCCGCCGGTGCCCACGCGGGCTGCGATCATCTGCCCGTCGGTGGTCATCCCCCACGTGCGGGCACATCCCACGCCCCCCGGCCCCTCAACCGGTCGCGCCGGGGCACCCGCAGAGGGTGACAGTATTACACCACCACGCGTTGACTCGCCTGTATGCGGGGTGACGCTGCGGTCGAGGCACAGCTGTCGGTCGGCGACGCACAGGTCACCGCCGGGGACATCCACCTGCTGTCCGCGGTCGGGTCACACGGCTCGCTCCATCAGGCTGCGGAGGCCCTCGGCCGGTCCTACGCTCATGCGCACCGGCGGGTGGTGACCCTCGAGGGGGCGCTGGGCCCGCTGGTGGAGCGTCGTCGGGGTGGCGCGGGGGGTGGGGGCAGTGAGCTGACCCGGCCGGCGGTGATGCTCATCCGGCAGTTCCGCCTGCTCGAGCAGACCCTGCGGTGGGTCGCCGCGGGCGAGTCCACCATCGTCGAGGGCACGCTCACCGCCCGTGAGGGTGAACTCGCGACCGTCCAGACGGCTGCAGGGGCGATCACGGCGATCGTCCCCACCGGCACGGGACTGATCGATCTCCACATCCGCGCGGAGGCGGTCGCACTGGTGGAGGGGGGTGTGGATGCGGAGACGACCAGCATCATGAACCGGTTCGAGGGTGCGATCACGACGATCGACCGGGGTGAGCAGATCGACCGTGTGGCGGTCGATGTGGGGCTGGAGGTGCCCCTGCAGGCGCTGATCACCAGCGCGAGCACCGACCGCATGCGGCTCACCGCGGGCGAGATGATCGGGGTCCAGTTCAAGGCCACCGCGGTGCGTGGACTCACCCGCGAGCATCGGCAGGACACCCCTGACGGGCAATAGCTAAATGGTCGGTGTGACTGGCTGACAGTGATGCATGCGTCCACGGAGGCATCTCGGTGATCGCACAGACAGGCGGCAGCCTGTTGGGATTCCTCATCGTCATCGGTGTCGTCGTGGGCACGGTGCTCGCGCTGTACCTGATCTTCCGTCGGTCGGTGCTCGGCCTGCGTGCGGGATATGACGACACGTACCGACGCAAGCGATGACGGCCATCGTGGAGCTGGTCGGACTGACCGTCGCGGTCATCGCCAGCGGCTTCATGGCCTGGGCCATCGGGGCGGGCTCGTCGGGGTCGACACCGTTCGCACCGGCGGTGGGCGCACGGGCCATCTCCGTCCTCAGAGCGGGGCTGTTGGTCGGGATCTTCGGGCTGCTCGGCGCGGTGCTGCAGGGTGGCAGCATCACCACGACGATCGGTCGTGACCTCATCGGTGGCGCGCCGTTGGGTGTCGAGGGGGCGACGATCGCACTCACGATCGCCGCGGTGCTGGTGGCGATCGGTGTCTTCGCGGGCTACCCGATCGCGACCGCGTTCACGGTGACGGGCGCGGTGGTCGGGGTGGGTCTCGGGCTCGGTGGGACCCCCCAACCATCGGTGTACGCGGTGATCGGTGCGGTCTGGTTGGCGACCCCGTTCGTCGGCGCCGGTGCCGCCTTCCTGATCGCCCGGCTGCTGCGGCGGTCCGGACGGACCGAGCAGCGGACCGTCGCGGCACTCGGTGGCATCGTCACCATGATCATCGCACACGCTCGGTTCGGTCCGGCCGGTGAGATCACCGTCATCGGGTTCCTCCAGACGGTCACCCCACCAGCCATCACCCCCGCCGCCGCGGCGATCGGCTGGACCACCCTGGTGGGCACCGCCGGCGTCGTGCTCGTCCGCCAGACACTGCGGCACGACCCGGACCGGGGTGAGCGGTGGTTCCTGCTGATCCTGGGGGTGCTCGTCGCGTTCTCGGCGGGCGCATCACAGGTGGGACTGGCCATCGGCCCCCTCGTGCCGGTGATGACCGCCGGCGGTGGGGTCCCCTTCAGCCTCCTGCTCGTCGGTGGCGGCGTGGGCCTGCTCATCGGATCGTGGACGGGTGCGCCCCGCCTGATCAAGGCCCTCGCCCGTGACTACTCCTCGTTGGGACCCCGGCGGTCGATCGCTGCGATGATCCCGGCCTTCGCGATCGCACAGCTCGCGGTCGGGATCGGGGTCCCGGTGTCGTTCAACGAGATCATCGTGAGTGCGATCATCGGGTCGGGGCTGTCGGTCGACCGGGCCGCCGTCAGCCGTCGCAAGATCCTCCGGACCGCCCTCGCGTGGATCGGCTCGCTGCTGCTGGCGGTGCTCATCGGCTACGCACTCGCGGCGGGACTCTCGCTACTCTGAGGCGACCTCGGGGTGGTCGATGATGATGCGAGCGCGCATGATGCGGGTGTTGTCGACCTCCTCGATCGCGATGGTGATGTGCTCGAAGGTGATCTGCTCGCCCTCTTCGACCAGGCGACCCGCACGGTTGAAGATGAATCCCGCGAGCGTCTCGAACTCCTCCCCCTCCGGGAGCTCGATCCCCAGGGCATCGTTGACCTCATCGATGTTCATCTCCCCGCGGACGAGCGTCTCGCGGTCGCTCACGCGTTCGAACGCCGCCTCCTCATCGTCGGCGAGGATCTCCCCGACGATCTCCTCGAGCATGTCCTCCATGGTGATGATCCCCTCCGTGGTGCCGAACTCATCGATCACGATCACCATCCGGAGCCGGTCCTCCTGGATCTCCGCGAGCAGCTCGTCCACGTTCTTCGACTCCGGCACGTGCAGCGTGGGCTCGACCAGACTGCGCAGCTCGACGGGCCCCTCACCGTAGTGCTTCGCGCGCACCAGGTCCCGGATGGTCACGACCCCCACGATGTTGTCCAGGTTCCCCTGGTACACCGGGACCCGCTCATGATCCGACTGGACGCACGTCTCGATGGCCTCCTCCACGGACGCATCGTACGCCACCGCGGTGACGTCCAGTCGGGGGGTCATCACCTCCTTGGCGATCGTCTGGTTGAACCGGAAGATACGGTCGAGCATCTCCCGCTCATCCTCATCGATGACCCCCTCGCGCTCGCCGGTCTCGATGAGGTCCTGGATCTCATCGCGGGTGATGTAGGTGGACTCGATCTCTGACCGCCCACCGGTCAGCCGGTTCACCGCGCGTGTGAGGCGATCGAAGATCACCACGAGCGGATACAGCACCGACTCTGCGTACTTCAGCGGCCGTGCGATCCGCAGGGCCCACGACTCGGTGTGCTCGACGGCGTATGACTTCGGTGCACTCTCGCCGAACAGCAGCACCAGCGAGGTGATCGCGAAGGTCGTCACCAGCACCGCGGTGCCGGGGTCGAAGTAGAACCCCACGATCGCGGTCGCGAGCGATGACATCGCGATGTTCACCACGTTGTTGCCGACGAGGATCGTCACGAGCAGCCGATGTGGATTCGCCTTCAGCTCATCGATGATCGCCGCACCGGGCACCGCCTCGTCCACCAGCGCATCCACCCGGTGGCGGGCGATCGAGAACATCGCGATCTCCGCCGATGAGAAGAACGCCGACAGCACCAACAGCACCAGGATCAGCACCATCCCCCCGATCGTCAGCGTCTCTGCGGAGGGGCTGCTCACCTGCACCAGCTGTGCGAGGACGGCAGGCTCACCGCTTGAGGCGGATGTGAGCGCCGTACGCAACCCCATTGGAACTACCGCGGAGTACCCTGGCTCATGAATTAAGGGTTGCCCTCAGGCGCGCACAGCCGAAGCGTATACGAGCCTCTGCCGCCGATAGTGAGTCATGACCGATCCTGCTGACCCGATCACCATCTACCGCCTGGAGGGGTGTCCGTTCTGCGAGCGGGTCATCCAGCATCTGCACCAGCTGGAGCTCGCGTATGAGTCGGAGTACGTGGCACCGCTGCACTCACACCGTGATGCGGTCAAGCGCCTCACCGGGGTCCGATCGGTGCCGGCGATCGACGACCCGAACACCGGGGTCGCCATGGCGGAATCGGCCAACATCATCGCATACCTTGATGCGACCTATGGGGGCGACTGATGGACCTCCCGTTCGATGTGACCCCGCTGCCGGCCTGTTCGCCCCCCTCGGTCGATGACCAGCTCCCGATGGCAGAGACGACGCTCGTGACCGCAGAGACGTGGCGGGCCGGCGAGGTCCCCCCGGCGGATGCGGCGGGGCCGATCACGGTCGTGTTCCATCCGATGATCGGTGCGTTCCCCACGACGTACCTGTACGCTGGGTTGGCGGAGGCGGGGGTCCTCGAGACGAGCCGCGTGGTGGGGGTGACCGTCTCCGACCCGTACGCGATCGCCGGCTTCCTGCGCGAGCACGGCCACCCCGCCACCATCGCGAGCGACCCACAGCGGGCGCTGGCGACCGCGACGGACCTCTCACTCCCCCTCGACGGCCTTCCCGGACTCACCGCGCATCGGCCTGCGGTCTTCGTCACCACCCCAGATGGTACCATCCGGTACCGGTGGGTCGCCGATGAGTGGCCACAGTTCCCCGCGTATCCGGAGATCGCCGAGGCGGTCTCGGGCGTCCGAGGGGGTCGATGACCGACCCGCAGGCGATCGACCTCACCCCTGCCATCGAGGCCATCCGGGCCGGTACGGTGGTGATCTACCCCACGGAGACGGTGTATGGGCTCGGTGCGGACGCGACGCGGACCGCGGCGGTCGAGGCGGTCTACGCCGCGAAGGCGCGTGAGCGGAGCAAGCCGATGTCGATCGCCATCGCCTCGCTCGCGACGGTGTACCGCTACAGCACCCCGACGGACCTGGCGCATCGGTTCATGCGGGCGTTCCTGCCGGGCCCGGTGACGGTGATCGCCCCACGCCGGACCGACGTGATCGTCGATGCGGTCACCGCGGGCGAGCCCACCGTCGGCATCCGGCTGCCGGCGCATCCGGTCGCTCAACGACTGCTCGAGGCGGTCGACCCCATCCCCCTCACAGCGACCAGTGCGAACCGCAGCGGTGCCCCACCGGTCACCACGCCTGCCACGCTCGACCCATCGGTGGTGGATGCGGTCGCTGCGACGATCGACGTCGGTGCCCTCGAGGGGACCGCACCCTCCACGGTGGTCGACCCGGCGGCGAACGTCATCCACCGCGCGGGTCCGTTGGTCCGTGCGGTGGAGGCGTGGCTCACGGATGCACACGGTCGCAAGCCAGCGTACGAGGGGTGATCGATGGGACCGCCCGGATTCGAACCGGGGTCGCGGGCACCCAAGGCCCGAAGTATACCAGGCTAACCCACGGTCCCGTGGACGCAGAGAGACCCTCGCGTTGATTAAACCGTTCGGGTCGGGCGCTCAGACCCCCCAGATCACGCTGATCCCCAGCGTCGTCACCACCGCGAACACGAGCTGCAGCGGCCCTCCCACCCGTAGGTAGTCGGTGAACCGGTAGCCGCCGGGCCCGTAGACGAACAGGTTCGTCTGGTACCCCACCGGCGTCATGAACGCCGTCGACGCGGCGAACGTGACCGCCATCACGTAGGCGAACGCGTTCGCCCCCACCGCGGTCGCGGCACTCACCGCGATCGGCACCATCAGCACCACACTCGCGTTGTTCGAGATGAGGTTCGTGACGATCGCCGTGATCACGTACACCAGTCCCACCATCGCGATGGGGGGCAGCACCCCGCTGGCACCCAGCAGCACCGACCCGAGCATGCCCGCAGCACCCGTCTGCTCCAGTGCCAACCCGAGTGGGATGACCCCCGCGAGCAGGAAGATGATGTCCCACTGGACCGCATCGTAGACCTCCTTCGGTCGGAGGATCCCCGCGATCACCATCGCGAGCGCGCCTCCCAACGCCGCGACGACGATCGGCACCGGCGTGAACGCCGCCCCGAGGACGACCGCGGCGACGATCGTCACCGCGATGAGGGTCTTCGACTCCCGATACGCGTGGCGGTAGATCTCCTGGGCGACGATGAAGTCCCGGTTCGCATCCAACCGTCCGATCGATGCCGCAGTGGCCTGCACCAACAGCGCATCCCCCACACGCAACGGGATGCGGTCGAGCCGGCGCCGGATCAGCTCATCCCCCCGCCGGAGGGCCAGGACCGACGCATCGTACCGGTCGAGGAACGACGCTGACCGCAGCGACTCCCCCACCAACGACGAGCCGGGGCCGATGATCACCTCGATCAGATTCTGGACATCCTCGCCCGCCTCCAGCTCTGCCTCGTCCACGCGCGTGGGCACGACATCCAGCCCCTCGAGGTCGAGCAGCTCGACGAGCGTGTCGCGGTCGGTCCGGATCGCGAAGATGTCCCCCGGCTGGATCTGCTTCGGCCCCAGCGGTTCGAGGAACACCGCCCCCTCACGGATCAGCTGGACGATGTCGATGTCGAGGTCGCTCGACCCGACCGCTGCATCGATGCGCTGGCCCACCAGCGGCGAGTCCTCCCGGACGGCGACCTCCGTCAGGTACTCCCCCAGTCTGAACTCCTCGGTGAGGTCCTGCTCGGGGGCGATCCGGGCGGGTGTCAGCCGGTGTCCGACCGTCATGAGGTACACCGCCCCCACCACCGTGATCACCACCCCGAGCTGGGTGAACTCGAACATGCGGAACGGCTCGCCGAGGAACTCGTTGGCCAGCTCCGACGCGAGGATGTTGGTGGAGGTCCCGATCACCGTCAGCATCCCACCGAACATCGATGCATAGGACAGCGGCAGCAGCAGCTTCGAGGGGGAGGTGTTCCCGCGGTCGGCGATGTCGGTCACCATCGGCAGCAGGATCGCCACCGCCGCGGTGTTGTTGATGAACCCACTGATCGGTGAGACGATCCCCACAGTCGCACCCAGCTGCCGGCGGAGTGACCCCTTGGTCACCCCCGCGACGGACACACCCAGCCGCTGGATCACCCCCGTCTGCTGGACACCCTCGCTCAGGATGAACATCGCCAGCACGGTCAGCGTGGCTGCACTCGAGAAGCCCGAGAGCGCATCGGCTGGGTACGTCGCGAACAGCCGGATCGGCACCCCGAGGATGCCCGCGGTGACGAGCAGCTCCGAGAGGGGTTCCGTCAGCAGCAGGGCGACCAAGATCCCCAGTGCGGTGATGTCCACCGGCACCGGTTCGGTCACGAACAGCACCAGCGCGACGCCGATGATCAGCAGGATCGCGATGATGTCGGGCGTCAGGGGCGTCACACCAGAGATGATGACCGCACGGCGTCAAAGCGTTATGGTCAGCTCACGACCGCTCGGTCTCGAAATCGGAATACAGCAGCTGGGCCGGGGAGACGCCCGCCGCGGCGGCATCCCGCAGCCGCAGCGCCCGCTGGGGGGTGAGAAAGTGGGCCGTGGTCGTCGCCCCCAGGGCCGTCGGCGTCGCACCGTCGATCATCCCCCATCGCAGCAGGTCGGCGACCGCATCGCGGACCTCGATATCGGCGACCATCTGCTGGGTGATCCGCTGCGCGTCGGCCCCCCCGACGACCATGTTCGCGAGGACCTGCGCTGCGGCCTGCGCCCGGTCAGGCTGTGGGACCGCCGCACCCATCTCGCCTGCGAGCAGCTCGAAGGCCACCGCGTCCTCCGTCCGCTCCATCGTCCCATGGTACCGCCCCTCCGGCTCGATGATCAGGTACACCCGGCCGAGGTCGTGATACGTCGGTCGCCCCGCCCGCCCGAGCATCTGCTCGAAGGCGGCCACATCCAGCCACTCGATCCCCATCGCGAGCGCATCGAAGATGACCTGTTGGGCGGGGAAGTCCACCCCTGCCGCGAGCGCGGCCGTCGTCACCACCGCCGCCAGCTCGCCCTCGGCGAAGCGGGCTTCGACCCGTCGCCGTCTGGCGTTCGACAGCCCCGCATGGTACGCCGCGGCGTCGCTGTCCAGCCGGTTCGCCAGCGTGTGACAGCGTGCCCGTGCGTTCGTGAAGATGATGCTCTGGCCAGGGTACCCCTTCGAGGAGCGCTGGTCGAACGCCCGTGCGACCAACCGGTCGATGACCGCGTGCTTGCGGTCGCGCGCGCTGAAGGTGACGTGTCGCTCGATGGGCACCGGTCTGGTGTCGTGACGGACCACCCGTGCACCGAGGCCGGCCGCGAGCGCCTCGGGGTCGCCCACCGTCGCCGACAGGTAGATGCCCTGCGGTGCGCTGCCGGTCTGCTCCCGCTGTGCGTACCGGAGGCGGGCGATGAGCCCATCGAGCTCGGGGCCGCGGGCAGGATCGCCCAGCTCGTGCACCTCGTCGATGACCACCGTCCCCACATCCCCCAGTCGTCGCCCGGTCCGCAGCGCATGGTCGATGCCCTCGTAGGTGCCGACGATGATGTCTGCGCCGGGGTCGAACGCGGGACCACCCTGCTGCAGCCGCGACCCACCCACCCGCAGCGTCACCCGCAGGAGCTCCCCGTACCGCCGCTGGAAGTCCCGGTACTTCTGGTTCGCCAGCGCGACCAGCGGCACCAGAAACAGCAGTGCGCCCGCACCCCGCACCGCCCGATCGACCCCGGCGAGCTCACCGATCAGCGTCTTGCCCGTCGCCGTCGCACTCACCACCAGCAGGTCCTCGCCGTCGAACAGCCCCGCCTGCACCGCCGCTGCCTGCACCGGCAGCAGTCGGTCGATGCGGTCGCTGAGCCGCTCCCGCACACGCGGCTCGATCGGCAGCTCCTCGACCGGCACCCCACCCTCCCTGGGTGGGTCCGCGGCGATCGTGTCCACCTGCGTCACCGCAGGGTCGAGCCCACCCTCCAGCATGCGCCGGATCTGCGCGAGCTCACCGGTCTGGCGCAACAGCCCCTCCAGCCGGTCGATCGCTGCCGCAGACAGCTGCACCCGACTCATGCGGAGGTACCGACGCACCTCGCCCATCGCACAGCTCCGACAGATCAGCTCCCCATCGTGGTCGATCCCCGTCTGGGCCGTCACCGGCTGGTAGCGCCACTCGAGTGCGCAGAGGCGGCACGTGCGGACGACCGCGCCCTCGAGCTGGAAGTCCCGGAGCAGTCCCATCAGGCGCTCTCTGGCCGCATCTGGCGTGTGATCGGAGATGCGGATCACACGTGCGGCCCGCAGCGCCGCGATGAACCCCTCTGGGCGCAGGGGGGTCTGCTCTGACCCCACCGTCTGTGTGAACCGATGCGGCCGCGGTCCCGCATCGGTGATCTGCAAGTGCACCCGCAGGTGCGCTCCCCATGGGGGGTCGGTGATCACCCGGATGCGGGCTGGGGTCTCCCCGTGCAGGAACACCCGGTCGAGGCTCTCCGGTATCGCATCCACAGCACGCCTACTCGGATCGGTGACTTCAGCGATTCGTCCTGGCCGGCGGGGACTTATGCACCGGCCGCCGACACTCCTGGTATGCGTGGCATCCAGATCGGCTCCGTCCTGGGGATCCCGATCCGGCTCAACCTGACGTTCCTCCTGATCCTCCCGATCTTCGCGTGGCTGATCGGGTCAGACGTGGCCCAGCTGGCGGTGGTCCTCTCCGACCTCATCGGGATGCAGCTGGAGCCCACAGCGCTGACGGGCGGGCTGCGTCCGTGGATCCTCGGCAGCGCCGCGGCGATCGGCCTCTTCGTGTGCGTGCTGCTGCATGAGTTCGGGCACTCCATCGTCGCGATGCGGTTCGGCTACGAGATCGATTCGATCACCCTGTGGCTGCTGGGTGGGGTCGCCAGCTTCAGCGAGATGCCAGAGGACTGGCGGGAGGAGCTGGCGATCGCGGTGGCGGGCCCCGCCGTCAGCGTCGGGCTCGGGGTGCTGGCGTATGCGGTGGTGCTGCTGCTGCCGTCGACGGCGCAGTCGGCACTGTTCGTGATGGGGTACCTCGCGCTGACGAACATCGTCCTCGCCGCGTTCAATCTCCTGCCAGGGTTCCCCATGGACGGCGGTCGCGTGCTCCGTGCACTCCTGGCACGGACCCGCCCGCACGCCCGTGCGACCCAGCTCGCGGCGGAGGTGGGCAAGGCCTTCGCGATCCTCCTCGGCTTCGTGGGCCTGTTCATGAACATCTTCCTGCTCGCGCTGGCGTTCTTCATCTACATGGGCGCCTCCTCGGAGTCCCAGCAGACCGTCATGAAAGCGGCGTTCGAGGGGGTGACCGTCCGCGACATCATGACGCCGCAGCCCCGACTGGACACCGTCGAGAGCACCACCACCGTCGCGGGGCTGCTCGACCGGATGCTCTCGGAGCGACACACCGGCTACCCCGTGCTGCGAGCCGGGAGCCTCGTGGGGATGGTCACGCTCGACGACGCACGCGACGTCGCTGCGGTCGAGCGGGATGCGCTGCGCGTCGAGGATGTGATGAGCGATGAGGTCCGGGTGACACATCCGGAGACCCCCGCGATGGACGCGCTGGAGACGCTCCAGCAGCACGACATCGGGCGTCTCCCCGTGGTCGCCGACGGCGAACTCGTCGGGCTGGTCTCACGCTCTGATCTGATGCGGGCGTTCAGCATCATCAACTCCGATGCCACCGCACCGCAGGGTGGGTCAGTGTTCGCTCGATAGCGCCGCAGACCGGATCAGCAGCACCACCACCGGCGCGAACAGCAGCGCCGACACGACGAACGGAGCCCAGTACCCCGCGGTGACGTACAGCAGGCCCGCCGTCGCCGGCCCCACCGTGCGCGCGAGCGAGCCCGCCGACTGCGTGAGCCCGAACACCCCGCCCTGCTCATCGGCCCCCGCGGTGCGGGAGACGAGCGCGTTCAGCGATACGTTGGTGATCCCGTTGCCGAACGCCAACGGCGTCGCGACGATCGCCAGCGCCACACCACCGCTGTCGAGCAGTCCGACTCCCGGCAGGCCGCTGACCCCCACGGCGACGGGGACCATCCACAGCGTGGCCAGCTGGATCACCACGCCCGTCACCGCCAGACGCGCCTCCCCGAAGCGCCTGGTCAGCGGGCCGATCAGCCCCCCCTGGACGATCACGATCAGCACACCGATGTACGTCAGCAGCACACCGTTGGCCACCGTCCCGTACCCCAGCCGGTCGTTCGTGAGGAAGATGAACTGGCTCTCGAAGGCGGAGAAGGCGAAGCTCACGACGAAGAAGGCCACGACCAGGGCGAACAGACCGGGTGTCTGCAGCGCCTCCCGCAGCCGTGCGATCCGACCCTGTGCCTGGGGTGTCACCGCCTGTGACCGCGGTGGCTCGGGGAGCGCCACCGCCGTGAGCACCAGCGCGATGAACGACAGCGCCGCGGCGATGAACGAGGGGACGCTGTACGCAGAGACCGGAAGCGGCGCCGGCGTCACCCCCGCCAGCGCCTCGAGCACCGCAGGCTGTGTCACGACCGCGGCGATGGCGGGCCCGAAGACGAACCCCACGCCGAACGCCGCGCCGAGGATCCCGAGCCCCTTCGCACGCTCCTCCGGCCCGGTGATGTCGGCGATGTACGCGTTCGCGGCGGCGATGTTGCCCCCCATCGCCCCGGCGAGCGCCCGCGCGACGAACAGGACCCCCAGCCCGGTGGCGGTGCCGACGGCGCCGGCGATCGGCTCTGCGAACCCGAAGATCACCCAGGCCACCGTCGCACCGAACAGCGAGAGCATCAGGATCGGCCTGCGTCCACGCTCATCCGACAGTCGACCCAGCACCGGCGCTGCGATGAACTGCAGGAGCGAGTACGTCGCGATCAGGAGGCTCCCGGTGAACTCGTTCGCCCCGAAGAACTTCGCGTACAGGGGGATGACCGGGATCAGCAGCCCGAAGCCGACGAGGTCGATGAACACGATCAGGAACAGGATCGCCACCGGGCGTCGGTTCGCAGCGAGGCTGCTCATCGCTCGGTGGCCATGGGCGGCTGATCAGCTCCCTCTGCGGTACACGGTAGGTCCGGGTGCGAGAATTGAACCCGCGTCTCAGCCTCCACAAGGCTGAAGGATGACCACTACCCCAACCCGGACACTGTCATCACTACCCCAGATGTCGATTAATACGTTACGGAGCCGACCACGCGGTTCTAGTCGCCCGGTGCCACAGCTGCGTCCATGAACCTCGCCGCACGGGTCGTCCTCGCGGATCATCGCCACCTCACGGCGGTCGTCGACCGGGGCTTCCCGCCACGTGCGTTCCACGGGGCGACGATGGATGCGCTGACTGACCCCGAGGTGCTCGCCGCCATCGAGGGGGGCGGCTACGATCGTGTCGCGGCGTTCGTCGACCGGTTCCTCACCCCACGGGACCCCGATGCGATCTACACCGGGCATCCCGAGCGGTGCTTCCTCACCGATGTGCTCGACCTCCGTGCAGAGGGGCGTGGACCGGGGTCGATCTGTGAGGTGATCCGCGCTGAGTACGGTCTCATCGCGTACGAGGGGGACGTGCGCAGCTTCCTCGACCACAGCATCCGCACCCTCGAGGCCACCGCGGCGCTCGCCGCCACAGGCGCCAGCACCGGCTCGGCGGTGCTGTATCGCGACCTCGCCGCTCAGCTGACTCAGCCCAGGTGAAATGAGGATTCACCCTCGGAGGTGTCGAGGTCCTCGAGGTAGATGATGTCCTCGTCGATCGCATCCAGCTCGTCCTGGAGGTACCGCACGAACTGCTTGTGTTCATCGAGCTGCTCACGGAGGTGCTCCGTCTCGAGCTCGAGGCGCTCATGCTCTCTGATGAAGCTCTTGGGGACCGACACGGTCGGGGGGAACCCCTCCTCATCCTGCGTCTGCAGGGCCGCCAGCTCCGCTGTGGGCACCACCTGGACCCGCCCATCGTGGGCGACCAGCAGGTCCACATAGTCCCGGAAGACCGACGACAGCGACAGCTCACGCTCGGCGGCGATCTGCCGCAGCTGTGCGAAGGCGTCCTCATTCACCCGGAATGAGATGGTCTTGTTCTTGTTCCCCATGGTGCCTCGTCGGTACCACAGGGAGGGTCTTAACGTTGCGTCAGACGGCCGCCTCAGGCGAGCGGGAGCTCATCACTCGCCACCCCGTCGACCGACTCCAACGCGGTCGTGACCATCGCAGGGACGTCCGTCTCATGCTCGGGATACGCCTCATCCACCATCTCACGGTACGCCTCGAGCGTGGGGTCTGCCGCCTCGATGCGGTCCATCGTCTGTGCGGCGGTCTCGAGCACCCAGGCATCGCGGGTGTCCGCATCGACCACCGAGATCGTCTCCGGTCGCACCGACACCGTCACCGACCCATCATCGGTGGTGAACGTCCGCGGCTTCCCGACCACCGCGACGTACGCCGGCGGCTCCAGCTCACGGAGCTTCGCGGCAGCTGCGGGCTGGTACTGCCCTGCGTAGACGAAGAACGTCCCCGTCGGGTCGACCACCCGCCCACGCCAGTACTCGTTGTCCGACCCCACGTCCTCCGTCTCGGTCAGCGTCCCGACGAAGAAGACCCGGTTCGCCGGTGCGCCGGTGGGCAGCAGCGCGTACACCGGCGCACGTTCGGCATCACTCTCGGTGAAGGTGTACGTCGACGCGTTGAACTCCGCAGCGAAGACGCGACGGGCGACCTCGCGCGTGGGGATGTCCTGCTGGCTCATCAGATCGCCCTCGCGCGGATCAGCAGCTCCTCCGGATCGGGCGTCACCGGCGCCGTCTCGAACTCATCCACCAGGAGGTACCGCCCCAGCTCGGGCCCGCGCACCTCGATGTATCGCCCGATGACCCGCTCGCGGATCTCCCGTTCGACCACGCCCGTGTCCAGCGCGTCCTGCGCCATCTCCTTGGCCGCCTCGAGGTCGATCCCCGACAGAGCCGCGGTCCGCTCGCGGTCGAAGATCAGCTCCTGGACCGCCTCCCCATCGTCAAGCACACCCTTGATGCGCAGGTCGAAGCTCCCAGACTGCTCGCCGTGCTCGCTGCAGGTGCCGTTCTGCAACACCCGCGTGCACCCCTCCTCGTCACACCGGCGGATCAGGCCGCTGCCCCGCTGCACATCGACGAGGGCACCCATCACGGTCTCCATCGACTCACCCACGGTCACCTCCTCATCCAGCTCCGTGATCGTCGTCGTCCGGTTGAGCTTCACCGAGAACCTGCCCTCGTACTCGTCGGTCACCACGTTCTCGAGCCGGTATGATCGCCCCTCAACGAGCTCCGGAAGCTCAGAGGTGGTGAATGAGACGAACTTCATCCGGCCCGTCTCATCGCCGAGGAGGCCCACCTGCGCGATCGCCTCGCTGCCGGGGTCCCACAGCTCGAGGACCTGCACCGTCAGATCGACCCACTCCTCCGCACGCTCGATCGCATCGAGGCTCGCCGACTGGTCACCACCGAATCGCCCCATCGCCTCCGGAGCGTCCTCGGGTGCGACCGCACTCACGACCGCGCGCCGCGCCTCCGAGAGTGGGAGGTGGTACTCCTCGATGAGCGTGTGCAGCTTGGCTGCGATCTCCTCTGTGGTCACCGTCTTCTGATCACCGAGCTGTTCACCGATCTCCGCCGCAAGCGTATCTATGTCTGCCATGGTCTCATGCATCTCCTGGTTGGTGTCGGGGGGAGATGCGTCAACGTTGGCGCTGGATGGGTAATAAAGTATCTCTGGAGGGCTTTAGGGCCCACCCCGCGATCGCCGGGTATGGCAGCTCAGACGTGCCGAACTCCGTCCCGAGCAGCGGACTGCGGGGTGTGTGATGACTGAGGTGGTCGGGGTGATCCTCGCCGGTGGTCGGGGGACGCGGCTGCACCCGGTGACCGCTGGTGGGACGCCGAAGGCGCTCATCCCGCTGTTCGGTGACGCCACGCTCCTGTCGATGACACTGGAGCGGATGGCCACCGTCACCGACCGCCAGCTGCTCGTCACGCACCGCGCGACGGCCGGACTGTACCGCGACCGAGCACCCGCGATCGATCAGCTGATCGAGCCCATCCGCCGCGACACCGGTCCGGCGGTCGCACACGCGGTCACCACCGTGGCCGCCGAGGACCCCGATGCGACCGTGGTCATCACGCCCGCGGACCACCTCGCGGATGCGGCCTTCACCGAGGCGCTCGCGGAGGCGGCCGCCGCCGCCCAGCGGCATGCGGCGATCGTGCTCGTGGGCGTCACGCCCACCCGTCCGGCGACCGGCTACGGCTACATCCGGCCCAGCACCCCCGGTGGGGATGCGGTTGTGGCCGTCAGGGGCTTCCATGAGAAGCCCGACCCGGCCACCGCTGCGACGCTCATCCAGCAGGGTGCACTGTGGAACACGGGGGTCGTCGTCGCCCCCGTGAGCGTCCTCCGGGCGGCCATCCAGGCGTCCCCACTTGCGGAGTTCGCCGCGGCGGTCGGCTCGGATCCGGCGGGCGCGTACGCGGGCGTGCGGCCTGTGAGCTTCGATGTGGCGGTCCTCGAGACCCATGACGACCTCCTGGTGCTGCCCGTGGCGGCATCCTGGGACGATGTGGGCTCGTGGGACGCGTTCGCACGCGCACCCGCTCGCGACATGCTCGAGACCCCCGGCATCGCCCACCTCGACCGGGCTGAGGGCGTCACCGTCGTCTCTGACGGACCGACCGTTGCCGCGGTCGGTGTGGAGGATCTCATCATCGTCGCCTGGGAGGACGAGGTGCTCGTCGTCGCCCCCGATGCCGCCCAGGACGTGCGCGGACTCACCGACCGCTGAGGCCCCTCACAGACGGACCTGGAGGTGTCCCTCCGGGGTGACATCGACCGTGAACGCGTCCGTGACCAGCCGTCCGTCGACCGCAGCATTCGCCGCGTCGGTGACGAGCTGGAGCACCTCGGGTGCGGTCCGCGAGACCTTCACCTCCGCGGCATCACACGCATCGAAGATCATGCTGGGGATCTCGTAGAGGTCGGTCCCCCGCTCGACCTGCACCTGGACGGGGGCTGCCATGGCTGCGGCGAACGCGACCGTCGCCTCCGCCTTCGCGACGTTCTCGCGGGCGCTGGACTCCACGCTGGAGACGTTCGCGCGGGAGGTGCCGAGGATCTCTGCGATGGTCGTCTGCCGGAGCCCCTGCTCGCGCAGGACGAGCACCTCGGCCTGCCGCTGTGTCAGCACGTTCGCCTCCGGGTCGAAGCCGAGGCGCGCAAGCAGCTCGTCGGGGTCAGGGACCTCCCCATCGGCGGCCATAGCGGCGGTTCGCGCCGAAACGACAAGAGGTTACGCGTGTGCGATCAGCTGCCCCAGAAGTTGTCCCGCGATCCCAGTGCTGTCGGCCGTTTCGGCCGCCGTCTCCGGCCCTCCTCCTCAGCCTCATCGGTTGCATCCTCCTCCCCGGCATCAGCGTCTGCGTCCGCCCCCTCCTCGTCCTCCTCATCACCGAAGGGGAGCCGCTCGACCACCTTCTTCGAGGTCGCATGGTTCGGCTTCACCCGGTCGATGCGCACGATGGCCCGTGCATCCGGCAGCAGCCCGTCGATGAGGATGATGAACCCATCCTCGGTCCGGCCCACCCCGGCACCGCTCTCATGGATGTCATCGACGACCACCGTCACCTCCTCCCCGGGCTTGACCGGCTGCCCCTTGAGGTCCCGGATGGGCTGGCTGTAGCTGTTGCACCACTCCGCTCCCCCTCGGTCGCCGTAGTACTGACACCCCATCCCATCGATACGTTCAGAGTACCGTGGGCATTCATCGGCGAGCGGACACTCGGGCATACCTCCGGTACAGGACCCCCGAGTTAAATCCTTCCGGGGCTGCCCGCCTCAGGCCAGCGGTGTCCGCTCGACGACCGTCCCGCCCACGGTCGGGTACTGCTCGATCACCTCCCCGCTGTCGAGCTCGCCGGCGTCGACCATCTCCTCGAGGAGCCACCATGCCACCTCGACGTGTCCCTCCTTGATCGTGTAGAACTCCTCGGGCACCCCCAGCGCGTGCAGCCGGTGCGGGTCGACCCACGTCTTGCCGTACACGAGCGTCCCATCATCGGTGATCTCATCGAAGGGACGACTGATCGTCTCGGCCATCCGCTTCAGACGGTTGCGGTGCTGGGCCGCATCCTTGAACACCGACGTGCAGAAGTACACCTTCGGGTGTGCGTTCATCTCCTCGAGGATCGCTGCTCTGGTGTCGGCGACGGCGGACATATGCCCCTCCTCGAGGCTGTATCCCGCCGCCTGCATGCGGCGGTAGTTCCCATCGGACATCTCGAACTCGTTGATGTTGCAGAACGCGGCAGCCCCCTCATCGAGGAAGCGCAGGAACTCCGGCTCCGGCCGGATCCCGGGGATCTCGAATGCGGGGGTGATGCCCGCCTCCGCCGCGGTGTAGAGGATCTGCTCCCACTCGGTCCCATGCAGCTGCCCCCACAGCTCATACGGCGGGTGGAACCGGATCTCATCGAGGCCTGCTGCCGCCAGTGCAGCCATGTTCTCCGCCCCACCGGTGATGCCGGTGTACAGGTGGATGTGGTGGTCGGCTCCAAACGCCTCCTTCAGCAGCCGGATGTAGTGGCAGGTCCGATCGAGCACCTCCTGGGGCTCCCCCCCGGTGATCGACGTGCCGAGCGCCTGCATCGTCTGTGCCTCTGCGAGCACATCCTCATCCGATCGGACCAACCGCTCGTTCGCATACACGTCAGCCACGTTCTTGCGTCGCTCACCCAGCGGACAGTAGAAGCAGTCACGCTCATCGCAGTAGCCGTACACGAAGAGCACCAGCTTGCCGCCCTTCGCGCACTGTTCGCATCCGCGTGAGTGCATGTCCCTCCTCTGCGATGCCTGAGGCAAAACGCATGCGATTGCCGCCTCGTCCGAATACAGATATACCCACACACCCTTTCGGGGACTATGCTGGTCGTCCTCTGCATCGACCTGGACGATGACCTCGGTCGGAAGACCTCGATCGAGACCCCCGTCATCGGTCGACAGGAGGTCGAGGCCGCCGCGGTCACCCTGGCGACGGCCGACCCCGAGGACTCTGATGTGAACGTGCTGTTCCAGGGGCTCGCGGAGTATGACCGCCTCCGACGGGATGCGGGGGTGACCGACGCGGTCGCCATCGCCGCGATCACCGGCACCGCCGGGCGCGACGTCGCGGCGAACCGGGCGATCGGCGTCGAGCTCGATGCGGTGCTGGACCGGCTTGCCCCGACGAGTGACCCGCAGGCGATCCTGATCACCGATGGCGCCCAGGATGAGTCGATGGTCCCGATCGTCCGCTCACGCATGCCCATCGATGGGGTCCGGCGTGTGGTGGTCCGTCAGGCGGAGGACCTCGAGTCCCTCTACTACACGATCAAGCAGGTCATCGGGGATCCGGAGACCCGTGGCACCGTCCTCGTCCCACTGGGCATGCTGTTGCTCCTGTACCCACTGCTGACACTCGCCACCCTGCTCGACATCAACGGGGGCATCGTGCTCGGGGTGATCTCCGCGGCGATCGGGCTGTACACCCTCTCCCGCGGCCTCGGGCTGCAGACGCGGATCACCACACTGCTGGAACGCTCCAGCGGCATCATGTACCAGGGGCGGATCACGCTGCTGACGTACATCGCCGCGGCGGCGTTGGTGCTCGTGGGTGGTGTCCGAGGCACCGGGCTGGTGACCACCACGGTCGATGTGGTTGGGGGGCCCTCGGTGGCCGTGCTCACGGCGGCGTTCGCCCACGGGGCGGTGCGGTGGGTCGTCGCTGCTGCGGTGGTCATCAGCATCGGCCGGATCACCGACGAGTACCTGCGTGGCCGGTTCCGCTGGCGGATCCTCAACGCGCCCGTCTACGTCGTCGCGATCGGCCTCGTGCTGTATGTGATCTCGGGGTTCCTGCTGCCGGGGGTCGTCCCCACCGCCGGGCGATTCACCCTGGTGGAGGTCGCCCTGGGGCTCGCTGGGGGGACGCTCCTGGGGGTGGGCAGCACACTGGCGCTGTCGATCGCCGAGGCGCGCTCGGCCCCTGTGGGTGAGGCGACCCGCAGCTGATCAGCGCCCCCGGATCACGACGAACTCGGCGAGGTCGTGCAGGTACTCGTACGCCTCCCCCTGGTCGATGCCCGTCGCATCCAACGCCTCGATCCCCTCGGCGGCGTACGATCGCGCCAGTGCCGTGGCCTCCTCGGGGCTGCGGTCGGTCACCTCGACCATCGATGGCCGGTCCATCACCACATCCTGGCCCGTCGGCTTGCCCAGCTGCTCGGCCCCGGCGGTGCGGTCGAGGACGTCATCGCGGATCTGGAAGGCGATCCCGACCGACTCGGCGTACGAGCCGAACAGCGTGACCACCTCCGGCTCCGCCCCACCCGCGACGGCCCCCACCTCGGCGGCGGCGCGGAACAGCGCCCCGGTCTTGCGGCGTGCCAGGTCGATGTAGGTGGCCTCATCCGTGGGGGGCGCAAGCAGCTCGATCGCCTCCCCCTCACCCAGCCGCACCATCGCCTCGGCGACCTGCTCCATCGCCACCGGGGTCTCCTGGAGCAGTTCGAAGGCCGCCCCCAGCAGCGCATCGGAGTCGACGATCGCCGGTCCGTGACCGTAGCGTCGCCATCCGCTCTCGTCGCCGCGGCGCAGCGTGGCACGGTCGATGATGTCATCGACCACGAGCGAGGCGGTGTGGACGAGCTCGACGGCCACCCCCACATCCACCGCGAGGTCCGCATCCCCCGCACAGGCCTCACAGACCAGCATCGCGACCGCCGGTCGCACCCGCTTGCCGCCCGTCAGTGTCAGCTGCCGCACCTCTCGCTGCAGCACCGCGGGCTCGATCGGGTCGATGACGGCCTCGAGCCGCCGGTCGATCCGCTCGACACGGCGCTGTAGCGGCTCCATCGTCCACGCTCTGCGCACGGCGTCCAAAGCGCTTGCGACCCCGGTGGGGTCACTCCTCCTCAGGCAGTGAGATGAGGTTCTCCCGCCCCAGCCGGAGCTTCTGGACCCGCCCGCTCTCGCTCATCTCCGACAGCAGCTGCGACACCTTCGCGTCGGACCACCCCGTCGCATCGACGATCGCCGCCTGGCGCATCCGTCCACCACTGGCCTCCAGCAGCCGTTCGACCCGCTCCTCATCGGACAGGAGGCTCAGGTCCGTCGCCTCCTCCGTGGAGGGTGCGGGCGGGTCCGCCACCTCCTCGGGTGTGCCACCGCGCCCCAGTCGCCCCTCCCGCCGCAGGTACAGCACCGCCACCAACCCGATCAGCACCCCGAGGACCCCCACCATGATCCACCACCCACCCGTCTGGATCACCCCCGCCTGCTGATACTCGATCGCCAGCCTGCGCTCCCCCGTGGTCAGATCGATCGCCCGGTTGATCACGATGGCCCCCTCCTGCTGCTGGACCGCGATCGAGGTCTCCGCCACCGTGTACCGCGGTGGGGGATAGATGATGATCTGCTGGGACGCATCCGTGAGTGAGACCCATGACTCTGTCAGCTCCTGGTCCCCCGCGGCGACCCCGAAGACGTCCCGGAGCTCGAAGCCCCCGTTGGTGCTGCTGGTGGTGAACGCCGACCACGAGAACTGCAGTGTGAGCGTCCCCTCGTCGTCGCGCACCGTCCCCGACCGCTCGACGGCGGTGACCTCCATCTGTCGGCCGGTGACCACCGCGGCCTCGGCGGCCATCTGCCGGAACATCTGCTCTTGGGGCCCCACCGCGGTCGATCCCTCCTCGTACTCGCCGATCAGCCGCTCGAAGGCCGCCTCCTCGGCCTCCGTGCGCAGCGGCACGGACATCTGCACGGTCCACCGTGCACTGGCGTCGGTCTGGAGGTCGATCTCGACGGTCGTCAGCGGATCGGTGACGGCCCCCTCATCGGCGGTCAGCTGTGCGGGCGTCGGAGCGCCCCCCACGCTGGCGGCCAGCAGGACACCGATGAGCGTGAGCACCACCAGCGATCTCAGCGCCCACCGTCGCGTCATATGCCGCAGAGCCACGGTGCGCCCGCAAAACGCTTTCCATGGCCCGAACGGCACCCTCTGCCGGCAACGGCGGACGACAGCTGTTATTACCCACGGCACTCCTCTGCCACCATACGATGACCCATCGTCTGGCCGCGGTGGCGCTGGCCGTGTTGGTGGTCCTCGCCGGCGTGCCACTCGGCGGTGCGGACGTGGGCGAGCGACCGGCGGCGACCTCCGTGGCCGGCGAGCCGATGTCGCTGGCCCCCGCGGTCGCGGCCGACCGTCATGCGCAGCTCGACCGCGAGGGCACCGGACCCATCCTCTCACTGCTTGGGATCTCGCCGATCGATGTGGACGCCTCCACGCTCCGGACCGCCCATGTCCGGCTGGGTGAGGGGCTCTGGTTCGACCGCCAGGCGAGCACCGCACGGCTCGCCACGACGGTGGCGATCGCCGAGATCGATGCCGCGCCCGATCCGACGACGAAACAGCAGGCGACGCTGCGGGCGGTGAGTCAGATCGAACAGCGGGTGGTCGCACTGACCGCCTCGCAGCAGCAGGCGATCACCGCCTTCGGCACGGGCGAGCTCGGGGCCGACGCCTTCCTGTGGGAGCTGGCGCGCATCGATGCGGTCGCGCGTGAGCTGCAGCACCGGCAGGCGGCGATCGAGGCCCGCACCGATGCGGACCCCGCCCTTGCGCTGTCGGCAGCCCGCCTCGACACCCTCGCTGGGGAGCTGGCGGTGCTGACGGGCCCCGTGCGCGCGGAGGTGCGCGCGGTGGTCACCGGCGAGGCCCCGTCGAACCGGTTCTTCGCGCAGGTGGGTCCGCAGAGCGTGGTGCTGTCGGTGATCAGTGACGGGGTGTACATCCGGGAGGCGTACCGTGGCGAGTTCCGCGAGGGTGGCCCCGACAGCTCGATCTCCTCGTCACGCGCCGAGGAGGTCGTCCAGGAGGGGTACCCCACGATCTGGTCGATGCGGACGACCCCGGACCCCGAGCAGATCGACGATGGTGTGAGCGCCCGCATCGAGCTGGAGCATGAGCGGGGCCGACTGGTGGCGTACGTCGATGCGGAGTCCGAACGGGTGTTCCGTGGGGTGCAGTATCGCCCGCTCGAGCTCACATCCACCCGGCAGTCATCCAGTGCGGTGAAGGATGGGCTGCGGTTGACGGCACACCCGACGTTCCCCGGTGGTCCGATCCTCTTCGAGCTGGTCCGCACGGACGATGGCGCGCCGCTGGATGCGCCCATCACCGTCGGCCCACCGGGGGGACGCTCGGTCGTCGTCGGTGAGACCGCAGCGGTGTGGACGATCGAACCCGCCGCCGCCTATCAGGTCACCGCGATCGATGGCAGTTCGGTGGTGTTCCTCGAGATGGACCCCGCGTTCCCACCGCTGATCTACGGGAGCATCGATGAGGACCGCCCCTCGCGTCGGCTGGGTTGAAACCGGAGGCCGCGCCAGCGGTGTCGATGCCAGAGCGTGCAGCCAGCACCATCCCCGCGACCGTGTTGCTCATCGCCGTGACGATCGCGCTGGCGGTGGGCCTCGCAGCCGCGAGCGGGGAGGTCCATGCGATGGGGGACGGTGCGTGTCAGCACCAGCCCACCGCGGTCGCCTTCGCGGTCGATGGACCGCAGCTGCGTCTCACCCATCTCGCGGGGCCGCCCATCGCGCTGACCGACGCCGTCGCGACCATCACGGTCGACGGCACGCCGCTGCGGCATCAGCCCCCCCTCCCCTTCTTCGCCGCACGTGGCTTCCGGGCGGCACCCACCGGCGCGTTCAACAGCGGTAGCGATGGCATCCTCACCGTCGGTGCGCAGGCGACCCTGCAGATCGCGGCCACCAACCACCCACTCCCGCCACCGGGGGCACGCGTCCGCCTGCTGCTGCGCGCGGACGGCTGCACCCTGGTCGATGTCGCAGGCCGGAGCTAGTCGGACGGCACCCGCGCGGTCGTGGTGATCGCCCGGGGCGTCCCCGGTGCGGCCTGCTGGATCACGTGCTCGATCTGCTCGAATCCCGCCCGCTCGAACATCGCCTGTGCCTCCTCACGGTCATAGAACAGCATGATCGCATCCGCGACCCGACGCATCAGCGCGTTGCGCGGTGCATCGGGTCCCACCACCAGCACCTGCCCTCCCGGGCGCGTCACCCGACGGAACTCGCGCAGCGCCGCGGGTGGGTCGGGCCAGTACTCGATCGAGCCAGAGGACCAGGTGATGTCGAAGCGATCATCGGCGAACGGGAGCCGCTCGGCATCCCCCCGGTAGAAGCGGACCTCTCCGAGTCGCCCGAACTTCTCGAAGGCGTGCTCCAGCTGGTGGATCGACTGGTCGATCCCGTGCACGTCATCGCTGTGGTCGATGAGCCCCATCGTGGCGAACCCGGTCCCACAGCCGACATCCAGCACCCGGTCATCGGCACCGATGGCCAAGCGTGCGATCGCCGCATCCCGCATCTCCTCGGTCCAGATGAAGGGGTTGACCCGGTCGTACACGACCGAGAGATACCGGTAGAACGTCCGCGCTGCCCCCTTGTCCTCGAGGATCCCCATCAGCCGATGCTGAGGGTGGTGCGTGTAAAACCATGCGGGGTCCCGACACCGCCATCCGCAACTCCCTTATATCGAGTTATCTGACCTGCTGTACGAACAGACATGCCACGACCTGAGGTCTTAGAGGAGCTGAAATCCGCCGAGGGGACCGCCGCTGAGATCATCGACGCCGCCGAGGCGGATGCGGCGCAGACGGTGGCTGATGCCCGGGCGCGTGCCGCGGAGATCATCGACGCCGCCGAGGAGGAGGCGGCTGCGCTGCGGCAGGAGCGCCTCGAGGCAGCCCGAGCGGAGCTCGCCGAGGAGACCGAGGAGCTCGTCACGGCGGGCGAGGAGGCCCGCGAGGAGACGGTCGATGCGGCGAGCGAGCAGCTGGACGCTGCGGTGGAGGCGGTGCTCGCGCGGTTCGAGAGGGTGGTGGATGATCAGACCTGACCGGATGAGTCAGGTCTCGGTGACCGCCGGGTTGCCACACGCCCCGGCGGTGATCGAGACGCTCCATGACCTGCAGCTCGCGCAGGTGACCGCGTACGACGACAGCTGGGAGGGGTTCCGCCCGGGCGATCCACTGCCCACCGCAGAGCGCCTCGCCGAGGAGCTCGTGGTGGTCCGCGCACTCGAGCAGACACTCCGCATCGACCGCTCCTCGCCACCACCGCGCACCGCCGCGGAGACGGAGATCACCGAGCTGCAGGCGGCGGTCAACGCGCTCGATGACCGCCGCGGTGAGCTGCGTCAGCGGGTCAACGCCCTCCGCGACCGCATCGCTGCGCTGGGGCCGTTCGTGGCGCTCGGGATCGACCTCGACCTGCTCGACGGATACCGGTCGGTGACCGTCGTCGCGGGCGAGGGGAACGCGGATGCGGTGCGGGCAGCCCTCACGGAGGCAGCCCCGATCGACGCCTTCGAGCTGTTCCGCGGGGAGCGGGGGACGCTCGCGATCGTCGCGCGTCCCGCCGATGGGGAGCCGTCCCCGCGGGTGGTCACCGACGCGCTCGTCGGCGTGGACTTCACCGCACTGGAGCTGCCGGAGGGGTCGGGGCCTGCGCGCGAGCTGCGGGCATCGCTGCGGACCGACCGGGATGGGCTCGAACGCGAGCTGCGGGACATCGATGAGGAGCTGGAGGTCCTCGCTGAGCGGCACGGTCGGGCGCTCCTCGCCCGTGAGGAGACGCTGACGATCGCGCTGGAGAAGGCCGAGGCACCGCTGTCCTTCGCCACCACCGCGAACGCGTTCACCGCCGAGCTGTGGGTGCGCACGGAGGATGTGGGTCGCCTGCGCGGTGCACTGCGGTCGGCGGTGGGCGACCACGCAGCCGTCGAGGAGCTGCGCGCGGTCGCGTATGACGCGACGACACACCCCGCTGGGGATGCGGACTCCGAGCTGGTGGTGATGGACGATGATGTGCCCCCGACGATCCAGGACAACCCCCCATCGGTCCGGCCCTTCGAGGTGCTGGTGCAGGCGGTCAGCCGACCGCGCTACACGGAGTTCGACCCGACGGTGATCCTCTTCCTCACGTTCCCGGCGTTCTTCGGGTTCATGATCGGTGATGTCGGCTACGGGCTGGTCTACACCGCCATCGGTGCGCTGCTGTACACCCGCTTCCCCGACCGCGCGGCCGTCCGCTCGATGGGCGGGGTGACGATCACCGCCGGGGTGTTCACGATCGTCTTCGGCATCCTCTACGGGGAGCTCTTCGGGCTGCACACCATCGCCGAGGTGCTGTGGCACGACATCGTCGGTCTCAGCGGTGCGCCCATCGAGAAGGGCCTGTCCCCGGCGACCGCGGACTGGGCTGTGGGGTGGCTCGTCGTGAGCGTCCTCGCGGGGGTGATGCACCTGAACATCGGATGGATCATCGACTTCATCGAACGGGCACAGACGCACACCCTCGGCGAGGCGGTCCTCGAGAGTGGGTCGTGGCTGTTGATGATGAACGGACTGTGGGTGTGGATCTTCAGTGACGCACTCAGGGGGGTCGCCCCGGCGTTCCTCTACAGCACCTTCTCCGCGCAGGGGGTGATCCCGA
Organism: Haloquadratum sp.; assembly: GCA_031580685.1. GTDB lineage: Archaea > Halobacteriota > Halobacteria > Halobacteriales > Haloferacaceae > Haloquadratum. The sequence continues at coordinate 52,913 of JAVLBV010000002.1, forward strand.
TCGGCTTCGACGGCTTCCCCCTGTGGGCGCTGTTCACCATCCCCGTGATGGATGCCCCGATGACGGTGCCGCTGGCTGTCTTCGTGTTCGGCCTGCTGCTGTTGGCGCGTGCGTCGCTGATCGAGGTGGTGGAGTTCCTCAACGTGCTGGTCAATGTGCTGTCGTACACCCGGCTCGCGGCGGTGCTGCTGGCGAAGGCGGGGATGGCCTTCGTGGTGAACCTGCTGTTCTTCGGCGTCTACGTCACAGAGTCCGCAGCCGGTGATGAGTGGCACTTCGGGGTGGGCTACATGCCGACGGTGGGGGATATGTCGCACGGCCATGAGGTCACCGAGATCATGTTCGGGGGGCTGCTGCACGGGGGCACCGCGGCGATCGCCGTCGGGGTGCTGGTGCTGGTCCTCGGCCATCTGCTGGTGCTCATCCTCGGCGTGACGAGTGCGGGCCTGCAGGCGATCAGGCTGGAGTATGTGGAGTTCTTCAACAAGTTCTACCAGGGTGGGGGTCGCCGCTTCGACCCGTTCGGACGCGACCGAGAGTTCACCACGGCGGACTGACCCCCAGCCGCCGGACCGGGCGCCCGTCGCTCTGCCTGCCAACGGCCGAGTTGACCCCTCTACACCGCACTTGGGAAGCTTTATGAATCGTCCACCGTCACCTCCATTCGTTCGGAACGAATCCGTCACATAGGAACCCACAATGTACGACACACTTCTCCAGACCCAAGCCGCTGCACCAGCATTGGAACCCTCCGCGGCCGCCGGATCGGTGTCCAGTGTGGGATGCCCCGCATCCGCGAGCACCCCGCTCACGGCCTCATGGACCGCCTCACCGG
>JAVLBV010000030.1:0-11544 GCA_031580685.1 Haloquadratum sp.
GACGGTGGGCGTCGAGAAGGCGGGGGTGCCGCTGGCGACGGTGATCGCGGAGACGATGGACACCGACCTCGCGACGTCTTCCAGCTGGGTGGTGGGCGCTACGCGTACCGCTACCGCCGCGGGTCGAAGGTGTACGTCGACCCCAGCAGTGCCCGGCCGACGATCCCCTCCTGGTACAGCGAGCGGCTGCCCCTGTCGGCCGACACCGCAGATGCGGTGGCAGCGTTCACCACGGCGTTGACCGACGAGTTCGACCGCGGGGGCGTCGCCGCCGCCCGCGAGTGGCTCCGGTCGTACCCGATCGACGAGGATGCCGTCCGGGCGATCGCGGGGATGGTCGACCTGCAGCGACGGTTCATCGGGGCGGATGCGACGGCGACGACCCACCGGATCCTCATCGAGGAGGAGACCGATGAGACGGCGTATCGGCGGCGGTTCTACGTGCACGCCCCCTTCGGCCGCCGCGTGAACGATGGGCTCTCGCGGATGGTGGCGCACCACTGTGCGGACCGCTATGACACGAACGTGAGCGTGGCGGTCGCAGACCTGGGCTTCACCGTCGGGATGCCCCTGAACCGGCACGTCGAGCTCGCCAGCGTGCTGCGCTCGCTGGCGACCGCGGACGTCCGCGCGGAGCTCGTCGCCGCCCTCGAGGGGACGGACCTGCTCGCGAAGTACTTCCGCATCAACGCGGCGCGGTCGCTGATGATCCTCCGGCGGTACAAGGGCACCGAGCGATCGGCGGCCCAGCAGCAGGTCTCCGCGGAGATGCTGCTGTCGTTCGCCGCCTCACTCGAGGACTTCGCGGTGATCGAGGAGACGTACCGGGAGGTGCTGGACGACCGGCTCGCGACCCCGCGGACCGCGGCGATCCTGGAGTCGATCGCGACGGGCGAGCGGTCGGTCGTCCACCACCGGGTGCCCTCACCGTCGCCGATGGCGTTCGGGCTGGCGACGCTGTCGTCGAGCGATGTCGTCCTGGCGGAGGACCGCGCCGCGGTGCTCGCAGAGTTCCACGCACGGGTGGTCGCCGCCGTCGAGGCCGATCAGTGAGCCGCCCACCGCAGCATGCGCTCGTAGAAGGGATCCTGTCGCATCGTCTCCGTCGACCCGACGATCACCAGCGCCCGCCGTGCCCGTGTGAGCGCGACGTTCATGCGCCGGTGGTCGGCGAACAGCGGCTCGGTGAGGTCCCCCGTCGCCGTCAGTGAGATGATGATGATCTCGCGGGCTGAGCCCTGGAAGCGGTCGACCGTGTCGACGGTGACGTCGGTCCGCCCGGCGATCTCCTCGACCTGCGCGCGGTACGGGGCGATCACCCCGATCGCATCGGGCGCGACGCCCACCGCACGGTACTGCTCGACGAGCGCGGCGACCGCCTCCGCCTCGATGAGGTTCCGGTTGCCCGACTGGGTGCCGTCGGGGTCGACCACGCGCACCCGCCGGGTCAGCGCGGGGTCGACGGCCGCATCCGCATCGAACAGTGCGTCGGGCGCCTGTGCGGCGACCGCGCCGGTGGCGGGCCGCAGCCGCCCATCGTAGAACTCCTCGGAGGAGAACGCCTGGATCCGCTGAGCCATGCGGTACTGGGCGGTGAGCATCTGGCCGGCCTCGGGGTACCGCTCGATGAGGCGCTCGAACAGCGAGGTGCGCAGGACGGTGTCCGACCGCACCACCGGGGGCAGCTGCCGGTGGTCGCCGACGAGGATGAACCGCTCACCGTGGACGATCGCCGCGAGCGCGTGGGGTTCGGTCAGCTGGGAGGCCTCATCGATCACCACCGTGTCGACCGGGTGACGATGCAGCAGCCGCGAGGCCGCCGAGGCGGTCGTCGCCGCGATGACGCGCGCCTCACGGAGCCGCTTGGCCTCTGCTGTGCCCCCCGCAGGGTCGATCTGCAGGTCTGCGACCGCCTCCCCCACACCGTACGGCGACCCCACCCGGGCGATGTCCTCGACGCCCACATCCCGCACCGCGGCCACCGCGGTGTCGACCGCGCGGTTGGTGAGGGCGCTGATGAGCACGCGGTCGCCGCGGTCGACGAGCGCCGCGACGATGCGAGCCAGCGTGTACGTCTTGCCCGTCCCCGGCGGCCCGTGGACGAACGCGCAGTCGCGGGCGGCCAGCGCGAGCCGCACCGCCGCGTCCTGGTCGGGGTTCGAGGGGATGTGCGCGGTCTCCGATGGCGTCCCGAAGCGGGGCGCGCTCCCGCCGGTCAGCACCGCCGCCAGATGCGCGGGCCCGCGCAGGTAGAAGTCGTGCACGGCGCGGGTCATGCGGTCGATGCCCGACTCGGTCGGGAACGCATCCAGCCGCCGCAGCTCGACCGGCTCATCCGCGCGCACGACGACCGACGGTCGCAGCGCGAGGATCCGCACCACCTCCGCACCGTCGCGTCGGGGGTCCCCCGCACTGGCGAGGGCGAGGTCACCCACCCCCAGCCGCGAGGTCGCACTGTCGGGGGCTCTCGCGGTGAGCTCCCACCGGCCGTCCGCACGCCGGCGGCGGTCGGTGGGTATCAGGTCCGTCAGGGCCCGGTCGGACGCGTCGGCCCCCGTCCGCCACAGCGCGTCGATCCGCGCGTGCAGGGTCGCACGCTCGGCCTCGATGGCCGCGGTCAGCGTCTCGATGTGCGCGCGCACCGACGCGGGCAGCGGCTCCCCGATGCGCCCGGCCTTCGAGCGCTCATCCAGCCGTGCGGCGATCACCATGCACTGATCGCGCTCGAAGCAGCGCTCACAGGGCAGCTGGCCGTCGAACCCCGTGGGCGAGCGGGCGGCGAGCCGTGCGGCGACGAGCGCGTTGCGCAGCTGGATCACGTACGCCTGGAGGGGGCGCGTGAGCCCGAACTCCTTGGCCGCGGCCTGCACCCCCGCGGCATCATCGTCGGCGACGACGGCGTTCTTCGAGTACAGCACCGTCGCGGTCTCGGGGTGCAGCCCCTGCTCGGTGAGCATGAGCGCGTACGCCGTCGCCTGTAGCTTGTCCTTCATGCGGGGCTCCCGGGCGGTGTTGCGGCCGGTCTTCAGCTCGACGGGCACCCCGTTGCGCAGCGCGTCGGCCCGCCCCCGCAGCCCGTACCGCGGCGAGGTCAACGTGACCTCCGACCGCCAGCTGTCATCGCCGTCGATCCGCTGCTGTGTGAGCCACTGCTCGATGCCCCGGGTGTGTGCGGTCACCTCCGCGTGCACCTCCGACCGATCCTTCTCCAGCATCGCCAGCGACAGCGACTGGGCGGTCACCTGCCGGTCGATCGCGGCCTCGGTGGGCTGTCCACGCAGCAGCTCCCCGAACACCTCATGGACGATCGTCCCCAGGGTCATCGGATAGCTCAGGCCGGACTGCTGGCGCGTGTCGAGATGATGCAGGCGGGGGCAGTCGGCCCACCGGCGGATCGCGGAGACGGGGACGTAGTATGTCGGCTCGAGGACGGCGAACCCCCCGGTATCGACGGTGACCGATCCCCCACCGTCAGCGCCCTCGAGCCCGAGCTCCGTCCCCGGCCCGACCTCCGCGAGCAGCTCCCGCCAGGGGCCACGGATCTGCGCGGCGGACACGCCGCCATCGTCGGCCACCGCCAGCTCCAGGCGGCCAGCCTCCCGGTCGACCGACTCGACCACACCGCGGATGTACACGTCACAACCCACCGCAGGCTCCCTCAAGAGTGCATGGATGTTGACCGACATCCTCTTTCAACCGCCGGTCCTCCACCAGGCATGCGCGTGCGGAGTTGGGATGAGATCCTCGCGGAGATCGCGGACGAGCGTGTCGAGCCGGACCGCTGGCGGGCTGCGGCGGGCCCCCGAGCGGGCGGCCTCGGAGAGGACCTGTTCATCGGTCACCCCCGTGTGGGGGTGTACCAGCTCAAGACCTACGCGAAATCACCGGTGGAGCTTCGCGGGGTCGGCCAGCAGGTGGCCCGTCGGATCGATGACGGCATCGACCCCCTGCTGCCACATCGGGAGCGGGCCGATCATGAGGGGCACTTCGGGGTGCGGACGCCCCCGACGGATGCGGCACAGGCCAGCTCGATGGCCAAGCAGGTCGAGGAGACGCTACGCACCCACAGCATCGCACCGACGGAGCCGGCGGACCTCTTCGAGGACATGATGGCGGCGCTGGAGTCGCCCGCGTACGGACCGATGCGGTACCGCCCCTCCGACCGGTCGCCGGGGTTGGATGCGCTGAGCGAGGAGTTCCCGGATGCGGACTCACTCCTCAACAGCGAGCTCGACGAGCTGATCGATGCCGATGGGGTGAACCACGGTGTGTACTGACCGGGTGCGGTGAGCCGTCGATGGTGGGGCCGTCGATCTCACCGGCGGCGTACGACCGGGCGATGCTGCGCGCGTATGCGGTGATCGTGCTGGGGGTGGCCACCTCGGGGGGGTTGATGGCGGCGTACGCCGGGGGCTCGACCGCCGCGATCGGCGGCGCAGGGGTCGTCGGCGCGGGGGTGGGTGTGCTGCTGGTGTGGACCCTCCGGGGGTACTGGCGCCGCATGCCGGGCAGACGGGCGCCCCGCCGCTAGCCGGCGACGCGTGCGACCCAGCGCTGGGGCGTCTCCAGCTCCGCCGCCGTGGGCAGCATGGCGGGCTCGTCGAACACGTGCGTGGGGCGCACCGACTCGGGGCTCTCTGCGACCGCCAGGAAGAACGCCCGGCCGGTGACGTACTGTGTGCGCTTCTGGTCGAGGCCGATCAGCGCACCGAGCACGCGCGTCAGCGGGTCGGGCGCACGCCGGCGGCGGTCGACCGCCGTGCGCAGCCCGGAGACATCATCGGTCAGCAGGGCGTCCATCTGCCACTCCGCATGCCCCTCGATCACGGTCATCGTCCGCTGGAGGCGTCCGAGCGCCTGCTGATCGATCCGACCGCTCGCCGCCGCGTGCAGCACCGCCTCGAGGTGTGCCTCCAGCTGCGTGATCAGCCACGGCGCCCGGGTGAACTGCGCGACGTGCACCAGCTCATGCGCGAGGATCCAGCGTCGCAGCACCGCAGGCTCCGCACCCAGCCGCCGGGCACTCGCCTGCAGGTTCGGCTCGACGATGTACAGCCCCCGCATCCCATCGGCACCGAAGAGCCCGGGGTCGACCTGGCCGAGCACCCGGCGTGACAGCAGCCCCAGCATGCCAGCGTAGCCGGCCGCCGTCAGGGGGGTGGGCCCGGTCACGAGCCTCGCCCCCGCCTCGCTGGTGGCGATCCGACCCACCAGGCGCCCCAGCATCCGCAGCCAGTCATGGCGGTCGCAGACGGCGATCGTCGGCGGGAGCTCGATCGTGAGGTCGGTCTGTGTGCGGATGCGGTCGCGGAGGGTGACGATCTCCCCGCGGTAGGTCTCGCCGATCGCCGCGCGGTCACCGAGGCGGCCGGCGGGGCTGACGCCAGCGGCGGCCGTGGCGACCGCCTCCCACCCGGCAGGCTCGCGCAGGTCGGCGCGTCCGAGCTCCGCGAGGGTGCCAGCCAGGCCCATCAGACGGGCCCGACGCCGGAGGCGCATCTGGCGCCCGCGGCCGTGCGCGGGCGGCGCTGGGGCAGCCACAGCGCCGCACCCGCATCGGTGCGTGGCACCCGAGCGGTCCGCAGCCCGCAGTGTCGCGTCATGAACCCGCTACCGGTGAGAGCGGCAAAACCGTTCGGGCAGCCGGTCAGATGGCCTCTTCGAACTCGTCGAGGCCGTAGACCGTCCCCGCCCCGCGGCGGTCGAGCGTCTCGTTCGCCAGCAGCCAGTACACCACCGACAGCGCACGGCGCCCCTTGTTGTTCGTCGGGATCACGAGGTCCACGTTGCTGGTCTGGTTGTTCGAGTCACACATCGCGATGACGGGGATCCCCACCGTCACCGCCTCCTTGACCACCTGGGCGTCACCGATCGGGTCGGTCACGACGACGACGTCGGGCTCGATGTACCCGGCGTAGTCGGGGTTCGTCAGCGTCCCGGGGATGAACCGGCCCGTGCGCGCCATCGCGCCGACGACGTCCGCGAACCGCTCGGCGGGGTACCGCCCGTACTGCCGCGAGGTCGTCACCAGCATCTGCGCGGGGGTGTACTTCGCGAGGAAGTCCGCCGCGAGAGGGATCCGCGCGTCGGTCTGGCTCACATCGAGCACGTACAGCCCATCATCGCGGACCCGGTGGATGAACCGCTCCATGTCCGCGGTCTTCTGTTGGGTCCCGATGTGGATCCCCGCGCTCAGGTACTCCTCGACGGGGATGAGCAGGTCCGCCTCATCATCGGGCATCACATCCTCATCCATCGGCGCCGCAGGCGGCTCCTCGGGTGGGGCCGCCTCGGTCGCGGTGGGCGCGTCGTCGGTCATCGTCGGTGCATCCTCCATCTCCACTGCATCATTGTCGTTTGGTGTCATACCGCTTCCTCTGCGATCCGGATCAGCTCGTTCAGTTTGGCCGTGCGTTCCCCCCCGACCGCACCCGTCTTGATGTACCCCGCACCGGTGGCGACCGCCAGGTGGGCGATCGTCGCATCCGTGGTCTCGCCCGAGCGGTGCGAGATCACGGTGGTGTACCCCGCACGCTGGGCGAGCGCGATCGCATCCGCGGTGTCGCTCAGCGTCCCGATCTGGTTGGGCTTGATCAGGATGGTGTTCGCCGCACCCGTCTGGATGCCGCGTGCGAGGCGGTCGGTGTTGGTCACGAACAGGTCATCACCACAGACCAACACGGCGTCATCGACCGCCGCCGTCAGCGCTGCGAACCCGTCGTAGTCGTCCTCCTCGAGGGGGTCCTCGACGTACAGCAGGTCGTACCGCTCGATCAGCGAGCGGATGTACGCCACCTGCTCATCCGGCGTGCGCGCCTCGTCGGTGTACACGTACGTCTCCGTGTCGGGATCGTACAGCTCCGTGGCCGCGACGTCGAGGCCCATGCGGATGCTGAAGCCCAGCTCGTCGCCGACGGCTGCGACGACCTCCGACAGCAGCTCGAACGCCGCCGCATCATCCAGCTGGGGCGCCCATGCGCCCTCATCCCCCAGCCCGGCGGGGACCCCATCGGCGGCCAGGCGCTCGCCGACCGCCGCGTGCACCGCCGCGTTCGCGAACACCGCCTCGCTCACGTTGGGTGCGCCCACCGGTGCGACGAGGAACTCCTGGATGTCCGTCGCATCGGTCGCGTGTGCGCCCCCACCGACCACGTTGCCCAGCGGCACCGGCAGCTCACGCCCCCGGAAGGCGCCGCCGAGATGATGGAACAGCGGGGCACCCACGCCATCGGCGGCGGCCTTCGCAGCAGCCATCGAGATCGCCACCGCCGTGTTCGCCCCGATCTGGCCGAAGTTGTCGGTCCCGTCGGCCGCCCGCAGGATGGCGTCCACCTCGCGCTGGTCATCGGCGTACGCCGACTCGACCAGGCGGGGGACCGCATGCTCGCGCGCCGCGGCGATCGCCTCCGGGACCGGCAGCTCGATCGCCTCATGGGCGCCGGTGCTCGCGCCGCTGGGCGCCGCAGCCCGGCCGAAGCCGCCCGCATCGGTCAGCACATCCGCCTCGACGGTGGGGTTGCCCCGGGAGTCGAGGATCGACCGCATCGACACCTCGACGATCTGGGTCATCTAGCGGTCCTCATGCTGGATGGTGAACGGGAGCACCCCGGCGTCGTACTCCTCGGCGGCGACGAGGATCGGCTCGGACTGGACCGTCTCGAGCAGCACGGGCGCACCGTAGGCCACCTGCAGCGCCCGCGCGCCCAGGATCCGCGCCTTCTCGTACCGGTTGAACGTCATCGGCAGGTCGACGCTCATTGGTAGGGGGCCACCACGTCCACCAGGTCACGGTGCGAGATCATCATCCGTCGGCAGCAGTGCCGCTGGATGCCGAGCTCGTCCAGCACCTCCCCCGCATCCTCCTCGCCCTCGTCGGTCCGCATCTGGAACTCGTCCCAGTGCTCCGCGATCACCTTCCCACACGTGAAGCACCGGACAGGGATCATCATCGTGTCATCACCTATCGGTAGGACTTCTGATAGCGGGCACGGGCACCGGGGCCGCCCCACTTCTTGGATTCAGACTGCCGGACATCGTTGACCAGCAGTGAGCGGTCGAACTCCATGAACGCATCACGCAGCTCCAGGTCGTTGAGGTGGTCGACGAGCCCCCGGGCGATCGCCGTGCGGGTCGCATCCGCCTGGCCGGCGAAGCCACCGCCGGAGACGGTGACGTCGATGTCCACCTTGTCGCGGATCTCATCGCCGGCGACGCGGAAGGGCTCCAGCATCTTGAGCCGTGCCAGCTCGGGCTCGATCAGCTCGACGGGGACCGCATCGATCCGCACCCGGCCGATCCCATCGCGCACCGTCGCCCGCGCGACGGCGGTCTTCTTCTTGCCTGATGTGTTCGTCACCATGTCACCGATGCCCCCAGCTTCTGTGCGATATCTCCGATTGTCATGAACTTGATAGTCGACACCCGGTCGAGGCCGGTGTCCTCGACCTGCTCACCCGCGGTGTCGTACGGGTTGCCGATGTACACCCGGACGTTCGAGAGCGCGGTCTTGCCCTTCGCGGACTTGTACGGGAGCATCCCCCGGATCGCCCGCTTCACGATCGCATCCGGTCGTCGCGGGTAGTACGGCCCCTGGTCGGAGCCGATCTCACGCCGCTTCGTGTACACGGACATGATGTCCTCCGCGGAGCCGGTGATCACCGCATCCTCCGCGTGCACGATCGCGATGGTCTCGCCTGCGAGCGCGCGCTGGGCCACCTCGCTGGCGACGCGACCCAGGATGCAGTGGCGGATGTCGATCACGGTGTCCGCATCGAAGCGGGCGATGCTCATCGCAGCACCCGCACGTTCGCCCCATCGGGGTTCTGTTCGACGTACTGATCGAGCGTCACCGTGTCACCGACCTGGTCGATCTTCTCGCGGGCGGATGCGGAGAAGTCGACCGCCGCGACGGTGACGTTCTTGCGGAGGACCCCCGAGCCGAGGACCTTCCCCGGCACGATGACCGTCTCATCCTCGCGTGCGTACCGCTCGATGCGTCCGAGATTGACCTCAGCGTGCGATCGGCGGGGCCGCTCCAGTCGGTCTGCGACATCGGCCCACACCCGTGCTCCCGTCTGCCGGGAGACGGTCTTCAACCGCGCGATGAGGTGTTGTAACTGTGGATTTGTCTTATGCATGTGTACCTACCGTCTGTGGAATGAACGCGGACTGCAGGGAGCAGGATTTGAACCTGCGGACCCCTATGGGACAGCGCCCTGAACGCTGCGCCGTTGACCAGACTTGGCTATCCCTGCGTACATCCTCACGCAGTGTCACACCGGACATACCCCTTTCGGTCGCACCGTCTGCGGCCGTGTGGGGGGGATGTCGGTGCATGGTTCTTAGATCGTGAGTTTCGTCTGCAGCTCTGCGGCGCGGTCACCGAGGGAGCGGATCGCCTGCTCGACCAGCTCGGTGACCGAGAAGGAGCCGTCGGTCTCCACGTGGAAGACCACCGCACCCGGGACGTCGACCGCCTCGACGACCGCCTCCGGGTAGCGCGTCGTCAGGTCGTGCTCGAAGCGGGAGGACAGCACGAGATCCCCGTCAGCCACGTCATCATCGTCGGCGTGCTCGGCGGCGCCCTCCTCGATGACGCCACGGATGATCTGCGGGTCGGGCTCATCGAACTCGCCGCGGTCCTCGATGTAGCTCGTCCGCTGCAGATGGCGGTACCCGACGGCGACGCCACCCTGATGCTTCGCGTGCTGCTTGCCGCGCGCCAGCACCGCATCCGCCTCGAGCTCGATGCGCTGGCCCTCCTTGAGGTCGATGATCGGGATCGACGCGTCGGCGGGGACGACCATCTCATCGCTGCTCTTGATGTCACCGGAGTACGCCGTCGTCGGCCCCTCCGCATCGAGTGCCAGCGTCACCGTCTCACCCGGCTCGAACTCCCCCGGTGGGGTCGTCAGCGGCACGAGCCCCAACCGCAGGCCGATCATCTCATCGAACATCACAGACGAGTTCTCGATGAACCGCACCGTGTCCACGCTGAAGGTGGGGACGTCGGCGAGGATCGACCGCCGGACGCCGTTGGCGATCGCCGGGGTCACCCCACGGACGACGAAGCGCGCGCTGCGGTCGTCGCGGTCGATGAACGTGATCTCGAAGTCCTGTGCCATGGGGGTCAGAGCCTGTTCTTCTTGGGTGCCCGTGTCCCGTCGTGCGGGATCGGTGTCACGTCCTCGATCCGACCGATCTCGATGCCCGCGCGCGCCAGGGCACGGATGGTCGCCTGTGCGCCCGGCCCGGGGTTCTTGATGCCGTTGCCACCCGGCCCGCGCACGCGCACATGCAGCCCATCGAAGCCCGCTGCCTTGATCTCCTCTGCGATGGACTCGGCCATCTGCATCGCCGCATACGGCGACGCCTCATCCCGGTTCTGCTTGACGACCGACCCGCCCGAGGACTTGATGATCGTCTCCGCTCCCGTGATGTCCGTGACGGTGAGGATCGTGTTGTTGAACGACGCGTAGATGTGGGCGATCCCCCAGGTGCCGCCCTCGCTGTCCCCGCCGCTCATTCCTGCGCCTCCGCGCGGACCGGATGCAGCTCGTCGCGCATCGGACTCGTCGCGTCGAACGCGACGGTCTCCTCCGCGGCCGCAGAGACCATCATCGACGGACGCGTGGCCCGCGCACCCTCGACGGTGATGTGCCGGTGGACCACGAACTGTCGGGCCTGCTTCGGCGTCGATGCCAGCCCCTGGCGGTACACGACCGTCTGCAGGCGGCGTTCGAGGATGTCCGTCACCCCGAGCTCGAGCACCGCCGAGATGTCGGCGTCCGTCCCGAGGATGCCCAACCGGCGCAGCCGGTCGAGGAACGCCGCCCCCGCCGCCTCCGCTGCGGCGAGGTCACCCTGTGCCTCACCGATGAGGCGCCGCGCCTCCCGCCGGTAGCGCCGCAGTGCGGACTCCGCACGCCACAGCTCCTCCTTGTTCTTGAGGCCGTAGCGCGCGACCATGTCCGCCTCACGGGCGATGCGCTCGCCCTGGTACGGATGGTTCGGTGTCTCGTACGCCTTCGTGTTGTTGCCTGTGGCCATCGTTACTCGGCGGCCTCCGCCGCCTCCTCCTCGGCCTGCTCCTCACGGATGGCCTCGACGTTGACCCCGATCGTCCCCTCGGTCCGCCCGGTGGACTTCGTGCGCTGTCCGCGCACCTTGTGGCCGCTCTTGTGGCGCTGGCCCTTGTAGGAGTTGATCATCTTCATCCGGTTGAGGTCGTGGCGCCGCTTCTCCGTGAGATCGGTGCCCGTGACGTGGTGGTCCTCGCCGGTGTAGAAGTCCCGACGGCGGTTCATCATCCACGCCGGCAGGTGGTCATCGATCGTCTCGACCACGGAGATCACACGGTCGATCATCGCCTCCTCCAGCAGGCCGAACGTCGCGGTGCGGTCGACGTCCGCCGCATCGGCGACGATGCGTGCTGTCCGTGGTCCGATACCTCGTAGCTCTTGGAGCCCGCGCTCGACCGATTTCGTCCCGTCCAGATCGGTCGTCCCGATCCGGATGAAGTAACGGAGGTTCTCCTCCTCCTCG
>JAVLBV010000031.1:0-11533 GCA_031580685.1 Haloquadratum sp.
CGTCGCCACGTTCCCCTTCAGCGACTGCGCGGAGACGTCCAGACGGTCCGCGAGGCGGTCGCGCACCTCCGCGGCGGCCGCACGCGTGTAGGAGACGACCAGCAGGTCGTCGACGGTGAGCGTCTCATCCTCGAGCAGCGTCTCGACGCGGTCCAACAGCGCGGTGGTCTTGCCGCTGCCCGGCCCACCGAAGAGCCGCGTGATCTCCGGGCTCGCCTGTGTCATTGCACATCGGAGGCCCCAGAGGGGAATAAGCGCCGTGTTTTGGGTGGGTCAGTGCGGCTGCCAGGTGCAGACCTTGCAGCGTGTCGCCGTCGGGTCGTGGATCGCCCCGCACTCGGGGCACTGCAGCTTCCGATACGACCGGTCCCAGCGGGCCGCAGCGGTCCGGTGGCCGCCGGTGTGCAGCAGTGCATCGATCAACACGTCGGTGTCCGACTGCGCTGATGACATACATGGTATGGTATAGCATGCCAGTACTTAACCGTTGGTCTCCCGGCGAAGTCACAGGCTTATACCGCCGCCACCGCACCGTCCTCATATGCAGATCGTCCCGGACACGAGCGCGATCATCGACCGGCGGATCGCGGACGGGTACCTCCGAGATGCGGAGGTCGAGGCGGTGTTGATCCCCGAGGTCGTCGTCGGCGAGCTCGAGGCACAGGCGAACGCGGACCGCGAGTCCGGCTGGGATGGGCTGGCGGAGATCGAGTCGATCCGGGCCGCGGATGTGACCGTGCGATTCATCGGCGAGCGGCAGTCCTCGGAGGCGATCGCCGCGGCGGACGCAGGCAGCATCGACGCGATCGTCCGGGAGCTGGCGAGCGACCACGATGCGACGCTCATCACGAGCGATGCGGTGCAGGCCGCCGTCGCACGGGCGATGGGCGCCGCGGTGGAGTACATCGAGCCGATCGTCCACGCACACGACCGCCTCGAGCTCGAGGAGTACTTCGACGAGTCGACGATGTCGGTGCATCTGAAGGCGGGGGTGCGGCCGAAGGCCAAGCGCGGGGCGATCGGCGAGATGCAGTACGAGTTCATCGGCGAGCAGTCGCTGGGCGAGCACACCGTCAGCAGCCTCGCCCAGGACGTGCGCCTCACCGCGCGGGCGAACCCCGCGGGGTTCATCGAGATGAGCGAGCCGGGCATGGAGGTGATCCAGTTCGAGGACTACCGCATCGCGATCGCGCGGCCCCCGTTCGCCGATGCGGTCGAGATCACGGCGGTGCGGCCGATCGTCAAGACCGACCTGACCGACTACGAGTTCGCCGACGAGCTCCGCGGGCGCCTCGAGGAGCGCCAGCGGGGGGTGCTGATCGCCGGCGCGCCCGGGGCGGGCAAGTCCACGTTCGCACAGGCGGTCGCGGAGTTCCTCAACGATGCGGACTACGCGGTCAAGACGATGGAGAAGCCGCGTGACCTGCAGGTCACCGATGAGGTGACGCAGTACACCGCGCTGGGGGGGTCGATGGCGAAGACCGCCGACTCGCTGCTGCTGGTGCGGCCCGACTACACCATCTACGATGAGGTGCGCAAGACCTCCGACTTCGAGGTGTTCGCGGACATGCGCCTCGCGGGCGTGGGGATGGTGGGTGTCGTCCACGCCACCCGGGCGATCGACGCGCTGCAGCGGCTCGTCGGCCGGCTCGAGCTGGGGATGATCCCGCAGGTCGTCGACACGGTGATCTACATCGAGGCGGGGGCGGTCGAGACCGTCTACGACGTCGACACGACGGTGAAGGTGCCCGCGGGGCTCGTCGCCGAGGACCTCGCCCGCCCGGTGATCCAGATCAGCGACTTCGAGACCGACACGCCCGCATACGAGATCTACAGCTTCAACCGCCAGGTGGTGACGGTGCCGATCGAGGAGGCCGGTGGGGGGACCGAGGGGGGCGTCAACCGCCTCGCACGGCTGGAGATCGAACGCGAGATCCAGTCGGTCGCCCGCGGTGATGTCGAGGTGGTGCTGAAGGGGCAGAACGCCGCGACCGTCTACGTCGATGACGACGACATCCCCTACGTGATCGGCAAGGGTGGCGGGCGGATCACCCCGATCGAGGACCGCCTCGGCATCAGCATCGACGTGCGGACCCACGAGGAGCGGCCCGATGGGGGGACGACCGCCCCCGTGGTCGCCGGCGAGGCGGTCGACCCGCAGATCACCGGCCGGCACATCGTCATCGAGCGGCCCGACCAGGTGGGCGAGACCGTCGAGGTGCTCGCGGACGCGGAGTACCTCTTCACCGCGACCGTCGGCCGGGGTGGGGAGATCCAGATCTCCCGCGGCAGCGCGATCGCCGACGAGCTCGAACACGCCATCGACGCGGGCGCACCGATCACGGTCGTCACCACCTGAGCCTCACGCGGGCACGGGCGAGTACAGCGTCTGACGGGCGTCGGCGAGGTACACCTCGGGGGTGACGAGCCCCGCATCCTCGAGGCGGTCCAGCGCGTACCGGACCGTCCGCGGCGGCAGCAGCGTCTGCTCGCACAGCGCCTGCTGGGTGAGCGGGCCCTCGTACTCGAGGATCTTGTAGACGAGCTTCGCACTCGGGGGCAGTGCCGCGAGCCGCTCGGGTGGGGCCGCCATGGCCCTGCGTCGGCGGGGTGGACACTAAACCACACCGCACGGAACGAACCGCTTTTGCCGCGCGATGGTGCATCTGCGCCACATGGCGACGGAGACCACCGCGGTGATCTCGCAGCACCGACGCGGGATCATCGTCACGACGCTGGCGACACTCGGCGGGGTCATCGCCGGGGTCGCCTCGCTGGTGCTCGTCGGGACCGACCCGGCCGCTGCGACCAGCGCGCGGACCGTGGTGGTGTTCGTCGGGGCGTACGTCGCACAGATCCCGCTGCTGCAGCTGCTGGGCGTCGACGTCGAGGGGTTCAGCACGAAGGACTACCTCTACGTCGCGTTCATGACGTTCGCGCTGTGGTTCATCACCTACACGATCCTGCTGACCGAGGGCGTCACGATCTGACCGATGGCGGACGATAGCATCGCCGTCGTCGATCTGGACCGCTGCCAGCCCGACCGCTGCAACTACGAGTGCGCGAACTACTGCCCGCCCAACCGGACGGGCAAGGAGTGCATCGTCCGCCGCGAGGAGCGCTTCGGCGAGGAGACGCCGTATGCGGGGGGCCCACAGCAGATCCACATCTCCGAGGAGGTGTGTCTGGGCGAGACCTGTGGCATCTGCGTCGAGAAGTGCCCCTTCGATGCGATCGAGATCATCAACCTCCCCACCGAGCTCGAGGATGACCCCGCCCACCGCTACGGGGAGAACGCGTTCGCACTGTACGGGCTGCCGATCCCCCAGGCGGGGGAGGTGACGGGCATCCTCGGGCCGAACGGGATCGGCAAGACCACCGCCGTGCGCGCGCTGACGGGCGCGGTGGTGCCCAACCTGGGCATCCTCGATGCCAGCGTGGGCTGGGACGAGGTGATCGACGCGTACCGGGGCACCGAGCTGCAGCCGTACCTCGTCGCACTGGCGGATGAGGCGGTGTCGATCGCCCAGAAGCCGCAGTACGTCGACCAGATCCCCCGCGAGTACGACGGGACCGCGGCCGACCTGCTCGCATCGACCGACGAGCGCGGCGCGCTCGCGGGGTACATCGACCGGCTGAGCCTCGAGCCGGTGCTCGAGACGACGGTGGACCGCCTCAGCGGTGGGGAGCTGCAGCGCGTCGCGCTCGCGGCGACGCTCGCACGCGACCGGGAGTTCTACTTCCTCGATGAGATCTCGCCGTACCTCGACATCGGCCAGCGCGTCACCGCGGCGCGGCTGATCGATGAGCTGGCGACGGAGACCGATGCGGCGATCCTCGTCGTCGAGCACGACCTCGCGCTGTTGGACCTGCTGGCGGACCGGCTGCACATCGGCTACGGCCGCCCGGGGGCGTTCGGGGTGATCACCCCGCCGAAGTCGACACGGGCGGGCATCAACGAGTACCTCAAGGGGTATCTGAGCACCGAGAACATGCGGATCCGCCCGTCGGCGATCACCTTCGAGGAGCACGCGCCGCGGGAGTCGGTGATGGGCGCACCGCTGGTCGACTACGCACAGATGGCGAAGTCGTACGATGCGAGCGGCTTCAGCCTCGAGGTCGAGCCGGGGCAGATCCACGCGGGGGAGGTCCTCGGGGTCGTCGGCCCCAACGGGATCGGCAAGTCCACGTTCGCGAAGCTGATCACCGGCGAGATCGCCCCCGACAGCGGGCAGATCGAGCAGTCCGTCCCGCTGGCGTACAAGCCGCAGTACGTCGAGGCGGACACCCCCATCCGCGTCGAGGCGCTGCTGCAGTCGATCTCGACGGCGGTGGGCACGTCGATCTGGCAGACGGAGATCGGCGACCCCCTGCAGCTGGAGCGGCTGATGGACCGCATGGTGACGGATCTGTCCGGCGGGGAGCGCCAGCGGGTGGCGATCGCGGGCTGTCTGAGCACCGAGGCGCAGCTGTACGTGCTGGATGAGCCGTCGGCGCATCTGGATGTCGAGCAGCGCATCCAGGCGACGACGGCGATCCGCCGGTTCGCAGAGAACAACGACAAGAGCGTGCTCGTGATCGACCACGACATCTACATGATCGACCTGCTGGCCGACCGGCTCGTGGTCTTCGACGGCGAGCCCGCCGTCCGTGGGCATGCGGCGCCCCCGCAGTCGATGCGGGCGGGCATGAACGAGTTCCTCGAGCAGCTCGCGATCACCTTCCGCCGCGATGAGCGCACGAGCCGCCCGCGGATCAACAAGCCCGACTCACAGCTGGACCGCACCCAGAAGGCCGCCGGCGAGTACTACTACGCGATCGAGTGAGCTCAGAACAGCCGCTTCGAGCAGGTGCCACACAGCAGCTGCTCCTTCACGTCCACCTCACGCACCGTCGGCGAGAACGACATGACGCACTTGGAGTTGCCACAGTGCTCGAGGCCGAAGGTGTGGCCGATCTCGTGGATCACCTCCTTGCGGACGCGGTCGGCGAAGACCTCCGAGGCGGGGCGGGACTGGATGCCCCCATCCGTCGACGTCGCGAGCCGGTACGTCGAGATCACCGAGCCGTTGCCGTTGAGATACGCCAGCCCGAAGACGAAGTTGCGGCGGCGGTAGTAGAGGTCCTCGGGGGTGATGGCGATGTTCTTCTCACCCGCCCCGATGCGCGAGGCGATCTCGATGAACGTCTCCGCGCGGTACTGCCCCCGGCCGTCGTCGTACGCCCCGTCGGGGACCGCCTGCGGTGCCTGGACGGTCACATCGCACTCGTACACGCCCCGGAGTGCGCTGGATGCCTCGCGCTTGACGCGCGCGGAGACATCGCCGATCGGCACGATGTCGACGTGCATGCGGCTGGTTCTTGAGGGCTGGGTATAAACATCGCGCCGTGTCCCGACCCACGTCTGCGGGCCTCACCGCCCTGCTGGCGGACGCACAGCGGGTGACGGAGGTCGCCATCGGGGGCGATGACACCGTCGCGGTCGCCCTGCTCGCACGTGGGGTCGCCGTGTACGCCACGGACGTCCACCCGCAGCCGGTCGACCCCCGCATCCAGCTGGTGACCGATGACCTCGTCGCCGCCGCCGGCCGGGCGGAGCCGGGCGCGGTGTACGCGAGCCCGGTCATCTACGCGCGGCGGCTGCCCGCAGAGCTGCAGCGGCCGCTGCGGCGGGTCGCACAGACGGTGGGCGCACGCTGGCTGTTCACCACCTGCGGCTTCGAGGAGCCCATCCTGCGGACGCACCGACGGCGCCTCGCCGACGGGACCGTCGTCCACACCGCACCCGACGGGTAAGCGGTAACCCTAATCGGGGCGGTCCCGCCCGTGCAGGCATGACCACGGGGGTGATCTTCGACATCGACGGGGTGCTGGTCGATGTGCGCAGATCGTACCGCCGGGCGATCGTCGAGACCGTCGCACGCGAGCACGATGCGGAGATCGACCAGGCGCTGATCGACCGCTTCAAGCGGGCGGGGCGGTTCAACAACGACTGGGACCTGACGACCGCCGCGGCGATGGCCGTCGAGCTGGAGCGCCACAGCGACGGTGACCGCCACCGCTTCACCGCGGCGGTCGCCGACGCCGGCGGTGGCCTCGCGGGCGCGGCGGTCGCGCTGATCGACGCGGTCGGTGGCGCAGACGCGGAGATGATCACCGCACGGGTCGACCCCGAGCGGCTCCGGGAGGTGTTCCAGACCGTCTACCTCGGCGATGCGCTGTACGCCGAGCTCGAGGGCAAGAGCGCTCCGTTCGCCGCGGATGGGCTCATCCACGACGAGCCGGTGCTGATCGACGCGGAGACGGTCGCGACCGTCGAGTCGGTCGCCGCGGTGGGGGTGGTCACCGGCCGGCCCGCGGCGGAGGCGCAGATCGCCCTCGAGCGCACGCCGCTGTCGGTCGATCCCGCGGCGGTGGTGACGATGGACGATGCGCATGCCGACAAGCCCGACCCGGCGGGGCTGCTCGCGGTCGCGGCCACGCTGGATGCCGAGCGGGTGTACTTCATCGGCGACACCGTGGATGACATGACCGCAGCGACCGCGGCGGCCACCGCGGACACCGCACGGACGTACGTGGGCGTGGGCGTCACCGGGGCGGGCGATGCCGAGGGGACCGGCGAGCATCTCGTGGCCGCAGGAGCGGACGTGGTGGTCGAGACGGTCCGGGCGGTCCCGGCCGTCCTCGCTGATGACGGAATCCTTTAGCCACCGCTGCAGCACTCACCGCCCATGCGCATCGCACTCATCGGGGGGACCGGCGCGATCGGGGCGGGACTGGCGCTGCGGTGGGCGAAGGACACCGACCACGAGATCGTCATCGGCTCGCGCGACCCCGAGCGGGCACGCGAGGCCGCCGCCGAGTACCAGCAGACCGCCGGCGCGTACGGCTCCGCGGCGAAGGTGACCGGCTTCGAGAACGCGATGGCCGCAGACCGGGCGGACCTCATCATCCTCGCGGTGCCGCCGTACCACATCGCCGCGACGATCGAGGCGATCGCCGACCGCCTCGACGCGGGGGATGTGCTGGTCTCGCCGGCGGCGGGGCTGCGTCGCGATGAGGACGGGTTCCACAGCCGCCCACCGAGTGCGGGGAGCGTGACGCAGCTGGCCGCGGAGGTCGCCCCCGATGCGGTGGCCGTCGTGGGGGCGTTCCACAACCTCGCCGCGGGGCGGCTGGCCGAGCTGGATGCCCCGCTGGAGGTCGACACCCTGGTCGTCGGCGATGAGGAGCAGGCGGTGCAGACGACGATGGCGCTGGCCGCGGAGATCGAGGGGCTGCGACCGGTGTACGCCGGCGGCATCGGCGTCGCCGCGGAGATCGAGGGGCTGACCGCGGTGCTGATCAACGTCGCCGAGGCGAACGCGGAGATGGCCGACCTCGGCGTGCGCTTCCGGTGATCAGTCCGCGCGTGCGGCGAGCTCGCCGGCCAGCTCGGCGAGGCTGATGTCCATCGCCGCCAGCAGGACGAACAGGTGGTACAGCAGGTCGGCGGACTCGGCGACGGTGCGCTGTGGGCGGTCGGCGGCCGCGGCGAGGATCACCTCGGTCGACTCCTCACCGATCTTCTCCAAGATCGCATCGCGCCCCTTGGGGTCCGACAGCAGCGCGGCGGTGTACGAGTCCGGGGGGGCGTGCTCCTGCCGCTGCAGGATGGTCTCGAACAGCGCCTCGAAGCTCGCCGCGGGTGAGGTGGACATGCCCCTCGTCGAGGTGGTGGGAGCAAAGAACCACAGGTCTACAGGCGGTCGAACAGCGCGAGCTGATGGATGCGGTCATCGCCGGTGAGCTCGGGGTGGAACGCCGTCGCGGTGATCGGCCCCGCCTGCACGGCGACGGTGGCCCCATCGACCGCCGCGAGGGTCGAGACCCCGGGGCCCGTCTCGGTGACCACCGGCGCGCGGATGAACACCGCGGGGAACGGCGCATCGAGCCCGTCGACGGCCACATCGGCCTCGAAGCTGTCGACCTGCCGGCCGAAGGCGTTGCGGTCGACGGTCACATCGAGCAGCCCCAGCGGCTCCACCCGGGGGTCGCCCGTGTCGGCGGCGATGACGATCAGCCCCGCACAGGTCGCAAGCAGCGGCCGGCCGGCGGCGACGTGTGCGGCGATCTCCGCGTCGATCGCCTCCCGACGCAGATGCCCCGCGATCGTCGTCGACTCGCCACCGGGCAGCAGCAGCAGGTCGCAGTCGGCGACGCTGCCGGCGGTGCGGATATGCTCGACGGTCACCGCGTATCCGGCGCTGGTGCCGGCGGCGCGCACCGCTGCGGCATGCTCTGCGACGTCACCCTGGACGGCGACCACCCCGGCGGTCAGCGCCTGCGCGCTCACAGTGCGAGCGCGTTGAGGATCAGGATCCCCACACCGAACAGCACGCCGAAGGCCACCACCGTGCGGGGGTCCAGCCGGATCGCGTTGCGGTCCTCCGAATCGAAGTATCGGACCAGCCCCGCACTCGACATCAACCCACCCGGGTTCTTGCGTCCGCTCATAATACTATTAAATTGGAAAGATTATTTAATTCTTCTAAATCAAATTGGTGATTTGTTCAATTTGCCTAGTGCCAAATCCAACCAGTATCCATTTATAAATAACCTAAATCTTTGAGTTGTTTTTGAATCGTTGAATCATCTACTTCGGCGGGAGGCAGAGGCACTGAAGAAGTTATTTTTTTACGCTTATTTTCAGAGATTTCACACCAAGGGACAAATCTACACTCGGGCGTTTGGTGCCCATGCCCATACAACTTTTTTTTCTGAGGGCCAAAACTCGAATAGTACCACCTGAGACTGCGTCCAAACTCACCTAGATTTTCACCATGATCAGAGGTTATGATGGTTTTACCTTCGAGATTCCGCAGTAATTTGTTTACATGCTCCTGCACAATTAAAAAATTCTCAATGTAGGACTCAGTCAGGAGTTGATCAGATATTTGCCCGGATGCTGCGGCCCTAAAAATACGTTCATCAATATTAGCAGCGATTGACCCAAGATGGGGAACATGCGGTTGCATGTAATGAACAATTAATCTTTTATCAGGATGTTTTCTCACGTTTTCAATGGCTGACTCAGTGACCACCTCTGGTCTGCGCCCTTTATTTTCCGCATAGAGTTTGACTAATTTAAAAAAAGTCCCATCCTCAATCTCCTCACAAAATCCGTTTGCGGTCACATAAACTGTATCATGAAATGTCGATTTGGCAAAATTCGAATTTATAAACTCTAGTGACCAACTTCCTTTTGATACAACTTTTTGCAATTCGTGTTGATTGAAATCGGAATATTCTTGAAAGACATCATATCTGCACGCATCAAGTATTATCAAATTATCCCAGTCTTTATTCATTACCGAAATACCACTTCCATTATTAAATTCGAAAATTAACTTATGAGGATAATTTAATTTACTCCAGAATGGTTTGTACCGTGCAAATCTTCGAATGGCAAACAACAGGTCTAATGTACCATCCGATCTGTATATTTCAATTGCTCGTTGTAGTATTCCTAACATTGTAATTCAAAAATTTCTTACACAATACAACAACATTACTATAAGTTGTAAACGTAATAAAAATCTGATGATAAGACTGCTGGATTTCTACGCCGACTGGTGTGGCCCGTGCAAGACGCAGGACCCGATCCTCGCGGAGATCGACGCGGAGTTCGATGATGTGGCGCTCGAGAAGATCGATGTCGAGTCGGATGCGGACACCGCCAACGAGTACCAGGTGCGGTCGCTGCCGACGGTGATCATCGAGGCGGACGATGCGGTCGTCGACCGGTTCGTGGGCGTGACGCAGCGGGAGTCGATCGTCGCGGCGATCGAGCAGGCGCGCTGAGGCGCCTCGCAAGGGTTTTACCGGGGCTTCGGGTCTGTGTGGGCATGGCGAAGAACAAGGCAGCGGTCGCGCGGACGCTGGAGAAGCTGATCTGCATGCGGTGCAACGCGCGCAACCCGATGCGCGCGACCCGCTGCCGCAAGTGCGGCTACGACCGGATGCGCCCCAAGTCGAAGGAACGCCGCGTCGCCTGAGCGGCGCTCAGGGGTACTTCGGCTCGAAGCGCTTCGCACGGGTGAGCGCGCGGTCGACGACCGTCCGCACCTCCATGTCGGTGATGCTGTCGCCGTGACCGGGGTACATCGCCGTCACCGTCGGTGACAGCTGTGTGAGCAGGTGCTCGATCGAGGCGACGAGCGCCGCACGGTCCTGCCCGGGTTGGTCGGTCCGGCCGAAGCTGCCGTCGTCGAACGCGCCGTCGTTGTACACGACGAGGTCGCCGCTGAACAGCGCCTGCTCGGTGAGCAGCACGAGGTGGTCCGCGGCGTGTCCGGGGGTGTGCAGCGCGGTCAGCTCGAGCCCACCGACCGTGAGCGTCTCCCCGTCGCCCAGCGCCGCGGTGCGGTGGTCATGGGGTGCGTACGCGTGGACCGAGGGGTCGAACGCGTCGAGCACCGCATCGAGTGCGGCGATGTGGTCGCGGTGCTGATGGGTGATCACGACGGCCTCGAGCGCATCGACGTGCTCGGTGATGCGGTCGACGATCCCGGCATCGACCCCGACGTCGACGAGGACCGGCGCATCGGTGGCGAGGAGGTAGGCGTTCGCGGTGAACTGCTCGACGTCGGCGGTCAGGTTGTGCACCTGCATGCACCCCCCTCGACCGCGGTGGCGATAACCTCCGGGGGACCGGTGCGGTGATGCGGGTCGGGGCTGCAGGGTGTGCATGCGACCGCTGCGATCTGACGGGACCGTCGGCAGCTGTGAGCGCTGTCCCCGGCTCGTCGCGAGCCGCTCGCAGATCGTCGAGGCGAGCGGGCCGCTGTCGGCGTCGATCCTCTTCGTCGGGGAGGCGCCGGGGGCGACCGAGGACACCGAGGGGGTGCCCTTCTGCGGGCGCTCGGGGGCCATCCTCGATGAGGCGCTCGCGGCCGCAGGGCTGCAGCGCGATGCGGTGCGGATCACCAACTGCGTGCGCTGTCGCCCCCCGGAGAACCGCGACCCCCACGTGGCCGAGCGGGCGAACTGCGCGCCGTACCTGACCGCGGAGATCGCCCTCGTCGACCCCGCGGTGATCGTCCCGCTCGGGCGGATCGCCGGTGAGGCGCTGCTCGGCGAGCCCGTGCGGATCACCGCGGCGACGGGGTCGACCCAGCGCGTGCAGGTCGCCGGGCAGGCGTACCCCGTGCTGATCTGCATGCACCCGGCGGCGACGCTGTACGACCGGTCGCTGCGGCCGCGGTTCGATGCGGCGATCGCCGCCGCGGCCAAGATGAGTTACTCCGCAATTTGAATTATTATCCCGGGAAAATCTGATGTAGCTGTTCATGAAACATTTTAAGATATGTGATTAATTCCTGCCCGTTTAAATAGTAAATAATCAGGCCTTTTCATAACGAAATATTTCCTTTATAAACATGAATCTCAAAAATGTCAGTTAACATAGCCTAACGCGGATAAATTATCTCGGATTGAAATATCATCAAATTCCGATTCTTGAGGAACCTCTTCAACAATCGTTCGCCGGTTT
>JAVLBV010000032.1:0-3151 GCA_031580685.1 Haloquadratum sp.
CCTCGGGATCGTACCGCTCCCCCTGGGTCATCGGGTTGAAGATCCGGAAGTACGGCTGCGCGTCCGTGCCCGTCGAGCTGTTCCGCGCGGTGATGATCGTCTGGAGGTCCCGCCCGGCGTCCTGTCGGTTCGCCCGCTTGATCGCCAGCCAGCTGTTGGGGTCCAGCTTCATCCGCGGGTCCAGCGTCAAGTCCGAGGTCCACCATAATGTCCTCGACATGGGTGTACGCTTCCGGCCGTGCATTCTCGGGATCAGCATCCTCGACGGTCCCGCGGCGCGATAGGACATGTTTCGGCGGCTCGTCGAACCCGAGCTCGTGATAACATCGGTCGAGTTGTCTGGAGATGTCCTGGAGTTGCCGAATGGTAAGGAGTCGTGGCTCATGCACTACCTCCGGCACCCAGGTGTGGTCCACGGCGTCGAATGTCTGCTCGCGCCGCGCTGCATCCGAGAAGCGGACATACGTGAGGTCATCCAGCGACGACTCCAGCTGCTCGGAGATCGGCTCGTGCCACACCTGCTCGAGGTTATTCGTGAACTTGTACCGGCTGATCTCCTGGTGCAATCCGAAGACTGCGATCTGCACCTCTCGGTGTGCGGTCTCGGTCTCGCGGCCGTAGTGGCGCAGCTGGTCGAACTTGATAAACGCCTCTGAGACGGCTTTCTGAAGCGCGTTGATCGTGGTCTTGCCGGTGCGTTCGTCATCATCGGTCATAGATACGGCAGAATCATCAAGCCCACCCCGTCGATGACGCTTGAGCCGCCGGAGCCCCCGGCGATGTACTCGACGGTGATGGCACCCAGCATGAACGCCCCGAAGATGGTCCCGATCTGCATGAGCGAGCCGAAGTCCATGCCCTGGTTGGCGCCGCTGCACCTCGACGGCATCATGCGCAGCCCCACGGTGATGGTCGACGGGCGCCCCCTCGCGCTGCCGTGACGGCTGTCCGGAGGTTTTTGTCCCGTGGGTGGTGAGCGCCGACAGATGTCACAGCCCGCCGGCCAGCAGCTCGTGGCGTGCCCCCACTGCAGCCCCGCCGAGCCCGTCGTCCACACGGTCCTCGCGGCGGGTGCGGGGGCACACACCGTCCGCTGTGATGCGTGCGGCCACGTCCACAAGGTCCAGCCGTCGGGCGAGACGACGATCGAGCGCCCGGTGATCATCTCCCAGGAGGGGGAGTCGACGCGCACGGTCGTGCCGACGACGCCGGCGGAGCCGGTCGCCTGCGGTGATGAGTTCATCGTCGACACCGATGCGGCGATCATGCAGGTGCGGGTGACGGCGATCGAGGATGCCGACGGCCGGCGCGTCGAGGCGGCGACGATGGCCGATGTCCGGACGCTGTGGACGCGGGCGGTCGACAACGTGCGCGTCAACGTCACCGTCCACCCGCCGGATGGCCGCGACCGCAGCCACAGCGCGACGGTCCGCCTCCCCGGCGAGTTCGCCCTGGAGGTCGGCGCCACCCTGGAGGTCGACGACGCGGTGGTGACGGTCTCGGCGGTCCGCATCCGCGATGCGGTGACCGACTACCGCCACCGCACCTACGACCACCCGGGCGATGCGGTGTTCGCGAAGGACGTCCAGCGGGTGTACGCGGTCGCCGACCGCCGCGACCCGTGGTCCGTCTGGTGAGCGGTGTGACCGAGGCGTGGGCCGCGGAGCGGGCGGCGCTGATCGACGGGCTCCGGCGCCGGCTCGACGTCGCCCCGGCGGTGCTCGATGCGATGGGCTCGGTCCCCAGACACCGGTTCATCCCGCCCGCCCACCGCGAGCAGGCCTACCGCGACCGCCCCGTCCCGATCGGCGACGGTGCGACGATCAGCGCCCCGCACATCGTCGCACAGATGACCGACCTGCTCGCGCCGGCGGGTGATGGGGCCATCCTCGAGGTCGGCACCGGCTGCGGCTACCACGCCGCGGTGACCGCGGCGATGCTCGATGCCGGCGGGACGGTCCACTCGGTGGAGGTCGCCCCCACGCTCGCGGAGACGGCGATGGCCAACCTGCGCGCGGCGGATGCGGCCGACCGCGTGCGGATCCGCGTCGCCGACGGGTCCGACGGCTGGCCCGCCGGCGCCCCCTACGACGGGGCGTACCTGACGTGTGCGGCACCGCAGGTGCCGCAGGCGGTGCGCACCCAGTGCCGCGTCGGCGCCCGCATCGTCGCCCCCGTGGGCACCGACACCCAGCGGCTGGTGGCGATGACCGTCTCAGCAGACGGCGTCCGCGACCGCACCGACCACGGGGCGGTCCGCTTCGTCCGCATGCGGTGAGGCCGCAGGGTTCAATCGCCCCCGGCGTCGCTGGGGGGCATGGAGTACGAGCGCGCCCGGGAGGCGATGGTCGAGCGCATCAGCCGTGTGCAGACCCCCCCGGCGGCCCTGCTCGATGCGATGGCGCGCGTGCCCCGCGAGCGGTTCGTCGAGACCGCCCCGTACGGCGAGCTCCCCCAGCGTGTCGACGACAGCGACGTGCTCGCGCCCGCGACCGTCGCGCAGCTGCTGGCGATGGCGGTGCCGCTGCCAGTGGATGATGCGCGCGTGCTGATCGTCGGCGCGGGGGTGGGCTACACCGCCGCGGTGCTCGCCGAGCTCGTGGGTGCGGCGGCGGTGCACGCGGTGGACATCGACCGCCGGCTCGTGCGGCGGGCCCGGCGGAACCTCCACCGGGCGGGCTACCCGGCGGTGCTCGTCGACCGCGCCGACGGCACAGAGGGCTACCCGCTGTACGCGCCGTACGACCGCATCATCGTCGAGGCGGCCACCGCGCGCGTGCCACCGGCGCTGCCCGCGCAGCTGCGACCGGCGGGTCGGCTCGTCGTGCCGCTCGGTGCGGCCGACCAGCGGCTGGTGAGCGTCGACGCCGACGGGCAGCTCCGCGATGAGGGCCCGGAGGTGTCGCTCGCCCCGCTGCTCGCGCCGGGGGAGACGCCCACCGGCCCGGTCCGCAACCGGACGGTGCGCGAGGACTCCGAGCGCGCGGCCGCCGCGGCCCACCGGCGCCACGGCTGGGAGCTCGACTGGATCGACTGGTCACGCCGCTGAGCTCAGACGGTGTCGATGCCGGTGCCCACCGAGCAGACGTACTCGCCGGTGGCGACCTGCGGCTTGCGGGCCGCCCGCCAGAAGATGCCCGCTGACTCGGCG
>JAVLBV010000032.1:3161-11506 GCA_031580685.1 Haloquadratum sp.
GCGGAACAGCCGATCGCCCGCATCGACCGGCTGGCCCAGCTCCGCGTCGAAGGAGACCAGCCCGCCGGCGGGCGCACCGTACTGCTCGAAGCTGCGCGCGCGTCGCTGGGGGCCGACCTCCACATCGCCCTCGAGGAGGCCGTACCCCCGCAGCACGTTCAGCACGCCCCGCACGCCGGTGCGGATGCTCGCCGCATCCCAGCCGACGGCGCCCCCCAGCTCGGGGTCGATCGCGGGGATGCCCTCATCGGGTGCGACCCGCGCGAGCTGCCCCCGGGGGCCCTGCTGGTCGAAGATGTAGCCCGTGTCGAACGTGCGCGCGAGCTCCAGGCACGCCTCGTGCAGCCGGTGGCGGCGGCCGCAGCGCACGCGCACCTCATCGATCATCTGCGAGGTCGACCCCTGGTGCAGGTCCAAGATCAGGTCGGCCTCCGCGGCGAGCTCGAACGTCGCCGCCGCGATCCGCTCGGAGGCGCTGCCCTCCGCCGAGCCGGGGTACGTGCGGTTGAGCTTCATGTCGTCGATGGGGTTGCGGTGGACCTGCTGGTGGAACGCGTCGGTGTTGACGACCCCCACCATCACGACCCGACCGGTCAGCTCCGCCGGGTCGAGCCGCTGGGCCACCTCGCGGATCACCCCCACGCCGTTGAGCTCGTCGCCGTCGGAGGCCGCCTGCAGGTACAGCGTCCGCCCGCTGTCGGCGCCCTCGTACACCGCGACGGGCAGGGCGATGGGCCGGCCGATGCGGCTCTCGCCCACCTCGAGCCACCCCGTCGCCGCCTCCCCGGGGTCTGCCTGTGCAGACCCGATCGTCACCATTGCGCCGACGGTTCGTGGGGGCACGCTTAGTGCGTTCGATGTCCCGACCCACAGAGCTACACCACCCGCGTGCCTGCTGACGCCCAATGCGCTGGCCGTCGTCGATCGCCGATGGGCTGTGGATCGACGTCCGGCGCGAACGCGACATCGTGGTGCTGTCGGTCGCGATGTTCACCTTCAGCCTCGCCTTCCAGGCGACGAGCCGGTACCTCCCGCGCTACCTCAGCGTGCTCGGTGCGGGGGCGGTCGTGATCGGGCTCTTCGGCAGCCTCAGCAGCCTGCTCGCCGCGCTGTACCCCTACCCCGGTGGCGTGATCGCCGACCGGGTGGGCTCGCGGCGCGCGCTGACGGCCTTCGGCGTCGCCTCGACGGTGGGCTTCCTGCTGTGGGCGCTCGCAGAGCCGATCGGGACGCTGCGGCTGTCGGGGCCGGCCGGCCCGCTCGTCATCCCCGTCGGGATCTTCGTCGGGGCGGTGTTCGTCCAGGCGTGGCGCTCGCTCGGGCTGGGCGCGACGTTCGCGGTCGTCAAGCAGGCGGTGCCGCCGGACCGCCTCGCCAGCGGCTTCGCGAGCACCGAGACGGTCCGCCGGCTCGCCTTCCTGCTGGGGCCGGTGCTTGCGGCCGCCGTGCTCGCGATGATGACGTTCACCCGCGGCTTCGTGATCATCCTCTTCGCCGCGGCGACCGTCGCCGCCGTCGGCACCGTCGCCCAGCACCGCCTGTACGATGCGGCGGATGAGCCGATCGGCAAGCCGCTGCAGGGGCTCGGGCAGCTGCGTCGCGACCTGCGGGCGCTGCCGGCGGCGCTGCGGACGCTGCTCGTCGCGGATGCGTGCGTGCGCTTCGCCAACGGGATGGTGTACGTGTTCTTCGTCATCGTCGTCACCGAGTTCCTCGCGGTGGGGCTGCGGCTGCCGGCGGCACTCGGGGGCCGCGCCATCGGCCCGGACCCCTTCTTCGGGCTGCTGCTGGGCGTGGAGATGCTCATCGCGCTCGCGGCGATGCTGCCGATGGCGGCGGTCGCCGACCGCGTGGGGTACAAGCCGGTCGTCGCCGCGGGCTTCGCGGTGTACGCGCTCTTCCCGGTGCTGCTGATCAGCGCCCCCGCGGACCCGCTGGTGCTGATCGCGCTGTTCGCGTTCTCGGGGCTGCGCTTCGCGGGGCTGCCCGCACACAAGGCGTTCATCATCGCCCCCGCACGCCGCGGTGCGGGGGCGACGACCGTCGGCGTCTACTACCTGATCCGCAACCTCGTCACCGTGCCCGCCGCCGCCGTGGGTGGGGTGCTGTATGCGCTCTCCCCGACGGTGGCGTTCACCGCCGCCTCCGTGGTGGGGCTGGTCGGGACGGCGATCTTCCTCATCGCCGCACCGGCGCCTGCGCCCGCGGGCTGAGGGCGCCATTCTTGCCGGTGGGGGTCCGAGCGCCGCACATGAGCGATGCGCCCTCGCCGCTGGTGCAGCTGCTGCGGACGATCGAGGTCGCCTCGGCGGTCCGCCGGGGGGTGCTCGCCGGCGCCGGGCTCGCCGTGGCGCTGTACCTCATCCGCGTGCTCGAGCTGGTCGGCCCCGTCGCCGGCACGCGGAGCTACCCCGTCCTCGGGGCGGCGGGCTGGTACGCCATGCTCGCGCTGGTGCTGGCGGTCTCGGTCGCGATGCTCGTGACCGCAGCGATCGTCACCGTCCGGCTCATCCGGCTGTTCCGCCGCGCCGCAGATCAGGAGCCGTCGGGGTGATCGACGAGCGTCCGCAGGCGGTCTGCGCCCGCGCGCGTCCCCTTCGCGATGAGGACGTCCCCCGCGGCCACGGTCGTCGCCGCATCGGGCTGGACCACCCACCCCGCCGCGCGGCGCACCGCGATCACGCGCATGCCCGTCTCGGTCTGCACCGCCTGCTCGCCCAGTGAGCGCCCCGCGAGCGTGGCGTCACCGCCGACCTCCGCGCGGATGATCACCTCATCGGACTCCTGGACCGCCGCGGCGACGACGGGGTGCGCATCGATCCCCCGCAGCACACCCTCGGCGATCTCCAGCGCCGCATCGGAGATCACCTCCGTCGCCGCCGCCAGGTGGAACAGCCCCCGCAGCTCGACGGGGTCGTCCACCGCCGCGGCGGCGCGCAGCCCCCACGCCTCCAGCCGGGACTTCAGCGCGTCCATCTCCACCTCGAGCTCGCTGACCTCCTCGGCGACCGGCCGCGAGTCGAACAGCACCGCGCCGTACGCCAGGTCGACCGCCAGCTCGCTCATGTCCTTCATGAGCACGATCGAGTCCACCGCCCGCTCGAGGTCCGGCACCGACCCGTCGGGGCGCGCCGGTGGGGTGAACCCCGCATCGGCGACCGCCGTGACCGCGGCGGCCAGCCCCGCATCCTGCCCGCGCAGCAGCAGCACGTCATCGGCCTCGACGGTGGTCCCCGCACCGGGGTTCAGCAGCCACTGCTGCTTCTGGACGGCCGACTCGCGGCGGATCGCGATCACCCGCACGCCCGTCTCCGTCTCCAGGTGAGATGTGCCGAGCGCCACGCCCACCGCCGGTGCGTCGGCGTCCGCGCGGACGCGGATGACCGTCTCGGTCGCATCGTGCAGCCCCCCACGGATCGCCGCCGGCATCCCGATCTCCTCGAGGACGATCTTGGCGATGTCCCCCGCGGCGTTCGAGACCTTCTCGGCGGCGGCGATCACCCCGAGCACGGGCGCCAGCGCCTCCGCATCCTCGGGGTTGCGCGCGGCCAGCAGCACGCTCATGCGCCCCTGCATCTGCAGGAGGTCCATCCGCGCCTCCAGCTCGAGCACCTCCTCGGCGAGCGCATCGGAATCACCCAGCACCGCCGAGTAGGACAGGTCGATCAGCAGCTCGGCGGTGTCCTTCATCTCCGCGAGGACCGCCTTCACGCTGACCGGTTCGTATCGCACCTCCTCGGCGACCATGTGCGCAGCTACTCGAGGTGTGTATAAACCGTTGGTGCCGCGGGGTGTGCCCGTGAATAACAATGCTTTTTTAAGCAACTCGTCAACCCGGAATATGTCAGACACACTCAATCCGGGCCTCGAGGGTGTGCTGTTGGACGAGTCCGCGTTGAGCTACATCGATGGTGAGGCCGGCACCCTGCTGTACCGGGGGTACCGCATCGAGGAGCTCGCACGCGAGACCTCCTTCGAGGAGGTGACGCATCTGCTGTGGGAGGGACAGCTCCCCGATGCGTCCGCGCTCGCCTCCTTCCGCAGCACCCTCGCCGCAGACCGGGCGATCGACGCATCGGTCGATGCGGTCATCGAGACGCTGGTCGCCGCAGAGGAGACGCCCATGGCCGCCCTGCGCACGCTCATCTCGATGCTCTCGGCGTACGATGCGGTGGAGGCAGACGATGACCTCGCCCGGCTGCGCGAGACGGCCTGCCACGTCACCGCACAGCTGCCCACGCTGCTCGCGGCGTACCACCGCCGGCGGGAGGGCCGCCGCCCGGTCGCCCCCGACCCCGCGCTGTCGCATGCGGCGAACTTCCTGTACATGCTCTCGGGCGAGCGCCCCGACCCCGTCATCGCCGAGACGTTCGACATGGCGCTGGTGCTGCATGCGGACCACGGGCTCAACGCGTCGACGTTCTCGGCGATGGTCACCGCCTCGACGATGGCCGACCTGCACGCGGCGGTCACCGCGGCGGTGGGCACGCTCTCGGGGCCGTGGCACGGCGGGGCGAACGCGGCGGTCATGCAGATGCTCCGCGAGGTCGACGCCAGCGACACCCCCCCTGCGGAGTGGGTCGCCGAGGCGCTGGAGGCGGGCCGGCGCATCCCCGGCTTCGGCCATCGGGTGTACTCGGTGACCGACCCCCGCGCGTCGATCCTGAGCGAGGCGTCGGAGGCGCTCGCGGAGGCCGCCGGCGACCCCCGGTGGATCGAGTACTCCGCGGCGATCGAGTCGTACATGCGCGAGGAGAAGCAGCTCGCGCCCAACGTCGACTTCTACTCGGCGTCGATGTACCACCAGATGGGCATCCCCACCGACCTGTACACCCCCATCTTCGCGATGAGCCGGGTCGTCGGCTGGGCGGCGCACATCGTCGAGCAGCGCACGGACAACCGCCTGATCCGACCGCGTGCGCGGTACGTGGGTCCGCAGGAGCGGCCGGTGCCCCCCGTCGCCGAGCGCTGAGGTAGAAGGGCTTAAACAACACACCGGCCGTTGGTGGAGGTGAGCCGGGATGGCTGAGTGGTAAAGCGCACGCCTGGAAAGCGTGTTCCCTCTGGGATCCAGGGTTCGAATCCCTGTCCCGGCGTCATCGGGTGGCCGTGCGGATTCGCGGGGATGAGCGCCCCGCGCGCCCGTGTACCGCCGTCTCACACGACAGCGGGTTCCGAGTGTTTTTTATAGAATCGCAATCAACCGTTCTGTGAGCATGAGCCAACGAATGACGCAGGGGCAGCCCATGATCATCATGGGCGAGGACGCACAGCGGGTGAAAGATCAGGACGCGCAGTCGTACAACATCCAGGCCGCCCGGGCGGTCGCGGACTCGGTGCGGTCGACGCTCGGGCCGAAGGGGATGGACAAGATGCTCGTCGACTCGATGGGCAGCGTGACGATCACGAACGACGGGGTGACGATCCTCAAGGAGATGGACATCGACAACCCCACCGCGGAGATGATCGTCGAGGTCGCCGAGACCCAGGAGGACGAGGCGGGCGACGGGACCACCACCGCGGTCGCGATCGCCGGTGAGCTGCTGAAGAACGCCGAGGACCTCCTCGAGCGCGACATCCACCCCACCGCGGTGATCAAGGGGTTCCACCTCGCGAGCGAGCAGGCCCGCGGGGAGGTCGATGCGATCGCGGAGACGGTCTCACCCGATGCCCGTGACACGCTCATCAAGGTCGCCGAGACCTCGATGACGGGCAAGAGCTCCGAGCTGAACAAGGAGCTGCTCGCCGAGCTCATCGTCGACACCGTCGCCGGCGTCACCGTCGAGGCCGATGACGGCTCGCACGTCGTCGACCTCGAGTTCGTCAACATCGAGACACAGACCGGTCAGGCCGCCGCGGAGTCGGAGCTGCTCAACGGCGCGGTCATCGACAAGGACCCCGTGCATGACGACATGCCGACCGAGATCGATGATGCGACAGTCCTGCTGCTGAACGAGCCCATCGAGGTCGAGTCGGCCGATGTCGACACGCAGGTCAACATCGAGTCGCCCGACCAGCTGCAGATGTTCCTCGACCAGGAGGAGAACCAGCTGCGGCAGAAGGTCGAGCAGATCACCGATGTGGGCGCGAACGTCGTCTTCTGCCAGAAGGGCATCGACGACCTCGCCCAGCACTTCCTCGCGAAGGAGGGCGTGCTCGCGGTCCGCCGCGCGAAGAAGTCGGACATGAAGTTCCTCAAGAACGTGCTGGAGGCGTCGATCGTCTCCGACCTCGACAGCGTCACCGCCGACGACCTGGGACACGGCAGCGTCACCCGCGACGACGATGATGAGCTGTTCTACGTCGAGGGGGCGGGCGCGGAGGCACACGGGGTGACGATCCTCCTGCGCGGGTCGACCGAGCACGTCGTCGACGAGCTCGAGCGCGGCATCGAGGACGCACTCGACGTCGTCTCGACGACGGTCACCGACGGCCGCCTCGTCGCCGGCGGTGGGGCGATCGAGATCGAGCTCGCCCGCCGGCTGCGCGACTACGCCGACTCCGTCGGTGGCCGCGAGCAGCTCGCGGTCGAGTCGTTCGCCGACGCCCTCGAGCTGGTCCCACGCGTGCTCGCGGAGAACGCGGGGATGGACTCGATCGACACGCTCGTCGAGCTGCGCAAGGCGCACGAGGGTGGCGACAGCCGCGCGGGGCTGAACGTCTTCAGCAACAACGTGACCGACACCTTCGACGCCGGCATCGTCGAGCCCGCACACGCGAAGGAGCAGGCGATCGCCTCCGCCGCGGAGGCGGCGAACCTCGTGCTGAAGATCGACGACATCATCTCCGCCGGCGACCTGTCGACGAAGGGCGAGGACGACGGCGGCGACATGGGCGGGATGGGCGGCATGGGCGGCATGATGTGACCAGACCGGGCACACCCACCACCCACCGTCGCACCGCCCGCTGACCGACCCGCTACTCTTTCTGATCGACCGCGAGCGTCAGCGCCGGGCGGAAGGGGACCGGCCGCACGTCGTCGGCACCCTCCTCGCGGACGACCTCGATCTCCGCGTCGAAGCGGTCGGCGAGGAAGCCCGCCGCATCGGTGTACACGCCCAGCTCGTCGACCGTCGCCAGGGCGGCGGCGCGCTCGGGCGCCCGCTCGCGCACCTGGGTGATCAGCTCGCCGACGAGCGTGTTGATCGCCCCCCCGCGCTCGCGCATCTCGGGGTCCGTCATGAGCTGTGCCATCGCCGCCCCCTGGTCGGCATCGACCGCGAGCACGGTCTCGTACACCGTGTACTTCCACCCCGCGGCGACCTCGATGGTGATGCGGTCGGGGTCGGCCTCGGGCACCGCCTCGTCGGCGTTCGCCAGCGACCGACGGATGTCCTCGATGTCCGCGATCACCGCCCGCAGCTGCGCCTCGGCGGTCTCGGTCTCCGGATCGTCCGCCTCGGGGTGGACCTGTGGCCACCCCGCCGCCTGGGCGGCCTCGCCCGTCAGCTGCTCGTGCAGCTCGTTGGCCATGTAGGGGATGAACGGGGCCAGCAGCCGCAGGCGCACCGACAGCACATGCCGGCGCATCCACAGCGCGACCGGGCTCGTGGGGTCGGTGCGCTGGCGGTACCACCGCATCGTCTCCTCGAACTCGTAGAACGCCGCCTGGCTCGCCCGGCGGGTCTCCGCGCGCTCCATCGCATCGGTGACGTCGGCGATCAGCGTCTGCAGCCGCGAGAGCACCCAGCGGTCGATCCGCCGCAGCTGCGGGCGCTCAGTGGGCGCGGCGCTGTCGATCACCGTCTGCGCCCGGCGCCAGAACCGCCCCAGCTGGTCGCGCACCGCACCCACCTGCTCGGCCCGCCAGTCGTAGTCCTGCCAGGGCTCGGCGGCGTTCAGCAGGAAGAACCGCACCGTGTCCGCGCCGTAGCGCTCGATCGCCGCACCCGGGAGGATCACGTGCCCCTTCGAGGAGGACATCTTCTGCCCCTCGAGCAGGCCCATCCCCATGATCACGATCCCCTGGGGCCACGCCTCCGGCTCGAACAGCTCGGCGTGGTGGAACAGGTAGAACGTGAGGTGGTTCGAGATGAGGTCGTTCGCGGAGAAGCGGTAGTCGACGGGGTACCAGTACTGCCAGCGCTCGCGCAGCTCCAGCGCGGTCGGATCGGGTGCATCCACCGCATCGGGCCCGTAGAACAGCGCATCGAAGAACGCGCGGTCGAGCCGCTCGGGCTCGAGCGCACGGAGCTGCTCGGCGATCGTGTAGTACGCCATGTAGATCGTCGAGTCCGACAGCGGCTCGATCACGAACGCATCGTCCCACGGGGGCCGCGTGCCCACCTCGATCGCCGCGGTGGGGTAGCTGCGGTCGCTCATCGCACCAGCGTCACCGTCATCGG
>JAVLBV010000033.1:0-11002 GCA_031580685.1 Haloquadratum sp.
GGGGGACTCCTCGACTGGCGGCTCGGGATGCTGCTCGCGGTGCCGGTGCCGCTTGTCATCTGGTCCCACGCGCGCACCCGGTGCGTCCCCTCGATCGGCGAGCGGCGATTCAGGACCGCCGTCACCGGGAGATCGGCGGCGATGAGCGCATCGGCGATGGCCGCTGCGGTGACCGGATCGTCCTCGTCGACGATCGCGATCTCACCGACGCGCTCGAAGGATGGATGGTAGCCCAGCAGCTCCGCCACCGTCGTCTGCTGGTCGCGGGGCTCGACGGCGTGGGTGGTCACGCTGAGCCCATCGGGGACAGCCCCCGCGTCGGTCACCGGCAGGTAGACCGATGCCGCATCTGCGTCGATGTCATACGCCCGGTCGAGCAGCCCCGCGGCGGC
The DNA here is from genome assembly GCA_031580685.1 of Haloquadratum sp. GTDB lineage: Archaea > Halobacteriota > Halobacteria > Halobacteriales > Haloferacaceae > Haloquadratum. Next base: position 393 of record JAVLBV010000033.1, read on the forward strand.
GAGGCGACGACGCACCCGCTCACCGTCGCTGCGGTCGACGACGACGCAGGGCACGTCCATGCCCCGGAGAGGACGGTCTCCCTGAAACCGATTCTGCTCGGTGACGGTGCTCAGGCCTCGGCGGCCGCATCACCATCGGCACCGCCGCGGTCGCGGTCGTACGCCGCCAGCAGCTCCTGGTAGCGGTTCCGGATCGTGACCTCCGACATGTCCGTGACCGCACTCACGTCGGCCTGCGTCACGGGCTGGTTGGTGAGCTTCGCCGCAGCGTACAGCGCGGCGGCGGCGAGTCCCACGGGCGACTTGCCCGAGTGGACGTTGTGCCGCTTGCCGGTCTCGATGAGGTCGCGGGCGACCCGCTCGGTCTCCGAGGGGATCGCCAGGTCGGACGCGAAGCGCGGGATGTACTCCGCGGGGTCCGCCGGGCGGATCTCCAGGGAGAGCTCCCGGACGATGTAGCGGTACGCCCGCTCGAACTCCTCGGGGGAGACCCGCGAGACGCGGGCGACCTCATCGATCGACCGGGGCACCTGGGCCATGCGTGCCGCAGCGTGCAGCGCGGCCGTGGAGATCCCCTCGATCGACCGCCCCGGCAGGAGGTCCTCCTCCAGCGCCCGGCGGTAGATCACCGAGGCGGTCTCCCGCACGGTCTCCGGCAGCCCCAGCGCGGAGGCCATCCGGTCGATCTCGCCGAGCGCCTGCTTGAGGTTGCGCTCCTTCGAGTCACGCGTGCGGAACCGCTCGTTCCACGTGCGCAGCCGGTGCATGGTCTGCCGCTGGTTCGCCGACAGCGTCCGGCCGTACGCATCCTTGTTCTGCCAGCCGATGTTCGTGGACAGGCCCTTGTCATGCATCAGGTTCGTCGTGGGCGCACCCACGCGGGCCTTGCGGTCCCGCTCGGCGCTGTCGAACGCGCGCCACTCGGGGCCGCGGTCGATCGCGTCCTCATCCACGACGAGCCCGCAGTCGTCGCAGACGACCTCACCGCGCTCGCTGTCGGTGATCAGCCGCTCGGAGGCGCACTCCGGACAGCTGTACCGATCGGTCTCCTCCTCGCTGGTGGTCGTCTCCTCGGCGCGGGCGTCGCGCCAGCGGGTGGAGGGGGGCTGTTCGTCTTCGGGTCGGGTTGGGCGGATACGGCTCATGATGATGGAGGTCGACAGAAGCGCCGACAGTACCTGTATAAAAGCATCGGACCGGCTTAAATCTGTCGTGGATGTGAGGTCACAATGAACCATCGCGGGTGACCGCCTCCACGGCGCCGATCAGCTCAGGCGGGTCCGCGCGGATGATGCGGTCGGTGAGGCCCTCCCACGCCCGCGCAGCCGCCGCACCGGCGAAGTTCCGCTCGGTGAACGGGCGCTCGGCCGTCGAGATGACCGCTGGCGCGGCCGCCAGGATCTGCAGGTTGGGGAGGTTGCCGCTGCCCACCTCGATGTCCCCGATGATGCACACATCGGCCGCCTCGACCGCCGAGCGGGCCCGGCGGGCGGCCGCGGCATCGATGGGGGTGTAGGGGTCGACGGTGATCGGCTCGATCCCCAGCTGGCGGGCGACCGCCGTGTCGGTGTCCCCCTCGTGCAGCACGCCCGTGGTGACCTCATAGCCCGCCGCATCCAGCAGATGGAGGATCCCGGCGGTGGTGCCACCGCCACCGACGACATGGACCCGCGCGAGGGGATCGTCGCCCGCGGTGTCGGCCACCGCCGTGACGTACGTCGCCCCGGTGACGGGGTGCTGACTCACCACCGTGTTCGCCCCATAGACCGCACGGAGCGTCTCACGGGTCAGCACCGTCGCCGGGGGGCCGTCGGCGATGAGCCGGCCGCCGTCGAGCAGCCACAACCGGTCGCAGTACTGCGCGGCGAGGTTCAGGTCGTGGATCGCGGCGACCGCGAGGCGCCCCTCCGCGACGAGACCACCGACCAGATTCAGCGTGTCGACCTGGTAGGCGATGTCGAGGTTCGCCGTGGGCTCATCCAGCAGGATGATGGGGGTCTGCTGGGCGAGTGCACGGGCGATGATCACCCGCTGCTGCTGGCCGCCAGAGAGCGAGCGGATGGGGCGCTCGGCCAGTGCCTGCAGGTCCGTCCGCTCGAGCGCCGCGTCGACCGCCGCCGCGTCGCTGCGATGGCCGCGCCAGGGACGCAGTGGCCGGCGGTAGGGTGTGCGGCCCATCTCGACGACCGACCGCACCGGGAAGGAGAACTCCATGGCCGGCGCCTGGGGCACCGTGGCGACCTGCTGTGCGATCGCCCGCGTGGAGCTCGCCCGCAGCGGGACCGCATCGATCCGCACCGACCCCGCGGTGGGGGCGAGGGTGCCCTGGATCGTGCGCAGCAGCGTGGTCTTGCCCGCCCCGTTCGGACCGATGAGCCCGATGAACTCACCCGCAGACGCGGTGGCGCTGACCCCCTGCAGTGCGGTGGTCTCACCACGGAGGACCGACAGCCCATCGAGCGCGAGGGTGGTCACAGCTCGACGGCCCCCTCCCGGCGCAGCAGGTACAGGAAGAACGGCGCACCCACCGCGGCGGTGACGATGCCCACCGGTAGCTCTGCGGCCGCCGACCGGGCGATCGCATCGGCGATGATGAGGAAGCTCGCACCCGCGAGCGCACTCGTCGGCAGGAGGATGCGGTGGTCCGCGCCCACGACCAGCCGCATCCCGTGCGGGACGATCAGCCCGACGAAGCCGATGACGCCCGTCACCGCCACGGCCACCGCGGTGAGCACGCTGGCGAGGACCAGCAGCCGCTGCTTGGTCCGCTCGACGGCGATGCCCACCGCCTGCGCCGATGGCTCGCCCAGCGTGAGCACGTTGAGCGCGTGCGCATGGAGGTACGTCGCAGCCACCAGCACCGGCACCACCACCGCGATCGCGGAGAGGTCCCCCCACCCCGTCCCGCCCAGGTGGCCCATCAGCCAGTACAGCACCCGCCGCATGTCCCACCCGCTCAGCAGCGTCATGAACGAGATCACCGCGCCGAGGAAGGCCTGGATGGCCACCCCTGCCAGCAGCAGGGTCGCCACCGGGGTTCTGCCCCCGCGGCGGGCGATCAGATAGACGGCGAAGCCGGTCGCCACCGCGGCGGTGAACGCCGCCGCCTGCAGCCCCAGCCCCCATGGCAGCGACACCCCCACCACGATCACGGCGACGGCACCGACGGCCGCACCGCTGGAGACGCCGATGATCGAGGGGTCCGCCAGCGGGTTGCGGAAGAACCCCTGCATCACCGCCCCGGCGGTCGCCAGCGCGATGCCCACCAGCCCTGCCAGCAGCACACGTGGCAGGCGGATCTCCGCGATGATGAGCCGCTCACTCGGGGCCAGTGTGGCGGGGTCGACGAGCCCCACGAGCGAGCCGAGGACCGCCACGGTCGTCGCGGGTGCGATCGGCACGGGGCCGACGCCGACCGCCGCGACGACCACCACCCCCAGCAGCGCCGACAGTGCCACGGACCACCGGAGGGCGGCGAGTGAGCGCACGGTCACGAAGTCCACTCCAGTTGTATTAGCTAAATATTTATTGTGTTCTCCGATGTGTCCGCCATGCGACGGCTCCTCTGCGTCTGGCTGTGTGTACTGCTGGTGGGGGTCGCAGGCGCCGGCACCGCGGGCGCGACCCACGGATGTGCGTTCCCCTATGAGACGACCGATGCGACCGGGGCGGTGGTGCAGATCCCCGAGGACCCCGACCGCATCGTGACGCTCACACCCTCGGCGGCACAGACGATGTGGGAGATCGATGCGTTCGATGAGGTGGTCGCGACGTCGACGTACGCGGGGTACCTGCCCGGTGCGGAGCAGAAGCAGGTCATCTCCGCGGAGACCGACCAGGCGATGGTGGAGCGGATCGTCGCGGTGGAGCCGACGCTCATCCTCGTGCCCAACGCGAGCCACGACCCCGCGGTGGTCGGGCAGCTGCGCGGGCTCGGGATCCCGACCGTGGTCTTCGGTGAGCGCAGCAGCCTCGAGGAGATCGCCGACCAGACGGAGCAGATCGGCAGACTGACCGGCAACTGTGCCGCGGGCGAGCTCCGGGCGACACAGCTGCGGACGACGATCGCGGCGATGGAGTCGGTGGTGGCCGACGTCGAGCAGCCCCGGGGGCTGAACAGCTTCTACGGCTACTCGTCGGGGGCCGACACGTTCACCGACGACATCATGGCGACCGCCGGGGTGCGCAACATCGCCGCCGCTCGCTTCGCGGGGTGGCAGCAGCTGAGCGCGGAGGTGGTCGCGACGGGCGACCCCGAGTGGATCATCGCCCCCGAGGGCAGTCCCATCCCCGACTCCCCGGCGTACACCAGCACGACCGCGGTCGAGGACGGCCAGATCGTCTCCCTGGACACGGACGAGCTCCAGCAGCCCGCCCCGCGCGCGGTGAACGCCACCGCCACGGTGCTCGCACGGGTCCACCCCACCGCTCACCGCGCGCTCATCGCACAGGGGCCGTGGTACCCCCTCCAGGACCCGCCTCGCTTCGAGACCACCACGGTCGAGCTCGACGACGCGACGACCACGGTGACGGTGCGGCCCACGGAGCCGGTGTCGGAGGTGCGGGTCACCCCGTCGTGGGGCACCCCCGTCACCGCCGACCAGCCCGATGACACCGGCAGCTACGTGCTGGAGCTGCCCGCCGACGGCGCGGCAGCCGGTGGCCACCTGGAGGTCGCGCTGGAGGGGCCAGATGGGCTCGAGAGCGTGCGCACGCTCGGGGTGGAGCCCACCGATGCGGCGCCGCCGACGGCGGTCGAGCCCGCCGCGCAGCTGTGGCTGCTCCCGGTCGTCGTCGCCGTGATCGCCGCGCCGCTGGTCTGGCTGTTCGTGCGCCGCGACCTGTAGCCGGCGGCTTCATACCCCCCTGGGACCGATAATCCGCCGATGGTCCCCCCGAGCGAGCTCCGATCGGATGTGGACATCGGCACGGTCGTCGCCGCGCTGGATGACGAGGATGCCCGCGCGATGATCGAGGCGCTCACCGACCCCATGTCCGCCAGCGAACTGGCCGAGCGGTGCGAGGTCCCGCTGTCGAGCACGTACCGGAAGCTCGACCGGCTGACCGAGGCACAGCTGCTGATCGAGGGCACCGCCATCCGCCGGGATGGGCATCATGTGACGCGGTACGATGTGGGGTTCGACCGCGTGGAGATCCGGTACGATGCGACGGCGGGGCTGCGGTGCCGGATCGAGCCGCGGCCCACCGGCGCACCGGAGCGGCTGGCGACGATGTGGTCGCAGATCCAAGAGGAGACGTAGATGGTCCACGAGACGGTCTCGACAGAGCTCGCGACGACGATCGCGCTGGTCAAGACGGGGGTCCTCCTGCTCGGCGGCGCGATCACCTACTTCGCGTTCAAGGCCTACCGGTCCCAGCGCAGTCGCTCGCTGTGGCTGCTGACGGTGGGCTTCGCGCTCGTGGTCGTCGGAGGGGTCCTCGGCGGGGTCACCGACCTGCTCCTGCCGGTCTCGCTGGCGATGGGGATCGTGATCGACGGGGTGCTGACGCTGGCCGGCTTCGCCGTGATCACCTACTCGCTGTACAGCCGATGAGGATGGTATTGTTCGTCGAGTGCAAACCTATTTGATGCCAGGGGGCGTTGTACCCAGTATGAGTGAGTCGAACACCGACGAGATCGAGGCGATCAGACAGAAGAAGATCGCGGCCCTCCAAGAGCAGATGGACGGGGCGACAGCGGGGTCGGCAGCTGCCGAGACACCGACAGAGCCGGTGCACATCCACGGGGGAGCGGAGCTGCAGGCGGCGGTGGACTCCCACGGGGTCGCGCTCGTGGACTTCCATGCAGAATGGTGTGGTCCCTGCAAGATGCTCGAGCCGATCGTCGCGACGCTCGCCGCGGAGACCCCCGCGGCCGTCCTGAAGGTCGACATCGATGAGAACCAGCAGCTGGCTCAGCAGTACCAGGTGCGGGGGGTCCCCACGCTGCTGCTGTTCGCAGACGGCCAGCCGGTCGAGCAGGTCGTCGGCGTCCGCGATGAGCACACCCTCCGGTCGCTCATCCAGCAGTACACCTAGTCGGGCGGCACCTCCGGCACCGCTGCCCGCTCGCGGACCACCCCGGCGACCTCGCCGAAGGGGCCGAGCTCCACGTCGGTCTGCAGGAGCACCTGCTCGGCGGCCCCGATCAGCCAGACCCCGCGTTCGATGAGTGACTCCAGGTCACCGGGGCTGAGCTGGAAGCGCTCGAGCAGCGTCTCCTGGTCGGCACCTGCGACCCAGGCGCTGAGGCAGTACGCCTGCTTGACCCCCGCGAGCCACCCCTCGTAGTCCGTGGCCTCGGCCGGGTCCGTGACCAGCTCCGCGGCGTGCCGCTCGGCGAAGCTGGTCAGCATCGCCCGGTCACGGTTGCCCACCCACCCCCGGGAGAGGTCGGGGGTCTGTGCGAGCACGTCCAGTGCGCCCAGGATGCTCCGGTCCGCCGCCGCTCGGGCGCTGATGCGACGGGCCCCCGTGATGATCTGCTCCGCCGAGCGGGGGCGGAGGTACTGGCGGGCGACCGTCGTCCCCAGTGGGGTCGCCACGAGCGGCGGACCCCGCGCGAGCAGGCCCGCATCGCTGAGCCGTTCGACCGCCGCGGCGACCGCCGCTCGCACCGCAGCCCGCTCGGTCGTCATCCCGTACAGGCTGGCGGCGAAGACGTCCACCACCGCCTGCGGTGTGGTGGCGAGCCCGGCGGCGACCACCGCGAGCACGTACGTCTCGATCGTGATCGGTGTCGCGACGTGCGAGCGCACCGGCTCGGGCGAGGCGCCCAGGTAGCGGCTGCGGACCGCCTCCCGGGGCTGGTCGAGGCCGACGAGGACCGCCTCCCCCTCCGGATCCAGATGGGGTCGGCCCGCGCGACCCGCCATCTGGTGCACCTCGAGCACCGGGAGCCACTGCATCTCGCGGCCGTCGAAGCGCTGCAGGTCGCGGACGATGACCTGCCGGGCGGGCACGTTGATCCCCGCCGCGAGGGTGGGCGTCGCACAGAGGACGCGCAGCCGCCTGTCGCGGAAGGCGGTCTCGATCAGCCGCCGGTGGTCGCGCCGCAGGCCCGCATGATGGAAGCCCACATCGTGTGCGACCGCCCGGGCGAGGCGCTCGCCCAGGCGGGAGCGCCCCTCGGCGGTGATCGCCTCGGCGAGCTCTGGGCGCTCACCCAGCTGCAGCCCCGCGAGCCGGAGGGCCAGCGTCTCTGCGGCCTCCCGCGAGCGGACGAACACGAGCGACTGCGTCCCGTCGGCCACCGTCCGTCTGACCAGCTGGGTCACCACCGCATCGTCATCCCCGGCGAGCGCCTCCGGCGAGCTGAGCTGCCGCCGGGAGCCATCATCGTAGCCGATGGTCCCCGCCTCGACGTCGACCACCCCCGTCCGCAGATGGACGGGCCGCCAGCTGGACGCGATCAGCGTCGCGTCCAGCCATGCCGCGACCGTCTCCGCGTTCGCGACCGTCGCCGACAGCGCGACCACCTGCAGCCGCGGCGCCCCGTGCCGCAGCGCGGTGATCGTCATCTCCAGGCTCGCACCCCGCTGGGGGTCCCCCAGCAGGTGCGCCTCATCCACGACCACACAGCCGAGCTGGCTGACCCACGCCTCGGCGTTGCGGATCGCCGAGTCCACCTTCTCTGCCGTCGCGACGATGATGTCACACGACTGCAGGTCCTGCTCGACCGCCGGCTGCTCGCCGGTCGCCATCCCCACGGTGACGCCGGGGTACGCCGCGAAGGTCTCGGACTTCTCAGCCGCCAGCGCGCGCAGGGGGACGATGTACACCGCCGGTGCGGGGGCGCTCAGCATGGCCATCGCGGCGATGAGGGTCTTGCCCGAGGCGGTCGGGATCGCCGCGACGATGTTGGCGCCGCGCAGCAGGCCCGCCTCGACCGCCCGCTCCTGGGGTGGGTACAGCTCGGTGATGCCAGCCGACCGCAGATGCGCCAGCACCCGCGGCGGCAGCGGCAGCTCCGCGAGGGCGGTCACCGGCGGCCACGCTCACAGCAGGTCGGCATCGACGAGGCGGTCCAGCCCCTCCCGCAGCCGCTCTGCGCTCGCGGCGTACGACAGCCGCGCGTACCCGGGGGCGCCGAAGGCCGACCCCGGCACCATCGCCACGTGTGCCTCCTCGATCGCCGTGGTGCACCATGCGGCGTCGTCGGGGGCGACAGGGACCATCATGTAGAACGCGCCATCGCCGATCGGCACGTCCACACCCAGCTCATCGAACCATCCTGCCAGCAGGTCGCGGCGGTGCTCGAACGCCGCACGCATCTCCTCGACCGCCGCATCGGTCTCCGTCAGCGCGGTCACGCCCGCATGCTGGACGAAGTTCACCGCACAGCTGACCGAGTGCGAGTGGACCTTCTTCGCCGCATCGATGATCCCCGTCGGTGCGTGGACGTACCCCAGCCGCCACCCCGTCATCGCATACGCCTTCGAGAAGCCGTTGAGGGTGATCGTCCGGTCGGCCATCCCCGCCACCGCCCCCATCGAGGTGACCTCCGCATCGTAGGTGATGCGGTCGTAGATCTCATCGGACAGCACCATGAAGTCGTGCTCGACGGCGAGGTCCCGCACCCCCGCGAGCGCCTCCGCCGAGTAGACCGCACCCGTGGGGTTCGACGGCGAGTTGAGCACCAGCAGCTTCGTCGCATCGGAGACGGCCGCTGCGAGGTCATCCAGCGCCGGGGCCAGCTGGAAGTCGTACGGGGCGGTGTCCACGCGGGTGAGGTCGGCACCGGCGAGCTTGGCCATCGCCTCGTACGACACCCACGCAGGGTCGAGCAGCACCACCTCGTCGCCGTCGTCGATGTACGCCTGGAAGATCTCATACAGCGCCTGCTTCCCGCCAGGGGTGACGATGATCTCCTCGGGGGTCGCCTCGATGCCGTCGGTGGCGAGCTTGTCGACGATCGCCGCCCGCAGGGGCATGATCCCCGCGGAGGTGGTGTAGCCGGTGTGGCCCGCATCGAGTGCGGCCTTCGCCGCATCCACGATCGGCTGGGGGGTGGGGAAGTCGGGCTCACCCACCGACAGGTCGACGACGTCGACGCCCTCCGCACGCAGGGCGTTCGCCGCATTGCCCAGCGCGAGAGTCGCACTCGGTTCCACGCGGTCGACCCGCGCGGCCAGCTCGAGGCTCATGCGCCCGCTCCCACCATCGCCACCGCGGCGGTCACCGCATCCGCCCCCCGCTCCACCCGGGCCCGGGCCTGGTCGGCGGTCATGCCGGGGCCGCTGACCCCGAACGTGACCGGTGTGTCGGTCTCGAGGCTCACCTGCGAGAGCGCCGTCGCCGCTGCGGTCGCGATCACCTGGTCGTGGTCGGTCTCACCGGTGATCACCGTCCCGATGACGGCGATCGCATCCACCTCGCCGCCGCGGGCGACCCGCTGTGCGGCGAGGGGCGTGTCGTACACCCCCGGGACGCTCACACGGGTGGCGATCTCGGCGTCGGCCGCCGCCGCTGCCGCCTCTGCGGCCGCCTCCATGGCGCTCGTGATGGGCCGGTTGAACTGGGCCACGATGAGACCGAGTCTGGTCATGCCGGCTGTGTCCATGCGACCGGCAAAGCATTACCGACGTCCCGTGCCACAGGCTTACGTCATCCTCCGATGAGGTGCCGGCATGGACCCACAGCAGCCCGGTCCGGCCAGCTGGCGGTGGCGGCTGGCACTGGCTGCGGTGCTCCTCGGGGGGCTGCTGGTGCGGGTGGTGGACCTCGGCGGACGGGTGTTCCACTGGGATGAGGCCCGTGTGGGCTACTGGACACTGCGGTACCTGGAGACGGGGAGCTTCAGCTACCGGCCGGTGATCCACGGGCCGTTCCTCCCGCTGGTCAACGGCTGGGTGTTCGAGCTGGTGGGCGCGACGGATGCGAGCGCCCGCATCATCGTCGCCCTCGGCGGGGCGGCGATCCCGCTGGTGGTGCTGGGGCTGCGGCGGTGGCTCCCGCCGGCTGCGGTGCTGGGGGTGGCACTCCTGATCGCGACCGACCCCACCCTCGTGTACTACAGCCGCTTCATGCGCAACGACATGCTCGTCGGCGGCGCCACCCTCGCCGCGGTGGTGCTGGCCGCACGCGCGGTCGCCAGCGACCGGGCCGTGCTGCTGGTGCCCGCGGGTGGCCTCCTGGGGGCCGCACTGCTGATGAAGGGGACCGTGCTGCTGTACGTGCTCGCGGCGGTCGGGGCGGGGGTGCTGCTGGCGGACGACCTGCTGCTGCGGGCGCCGGGCGCCGGGGGGCGGCGGGTCCGGCTCACAGCGGCACGGACCGCGGTGCTGGGGTGGCTGCGTGAGCGGGGTGGACGGTACCTCATCGCCGCGGTGGCCGCGGTGGTCGTGCTGCTCGCGGTCACCGCGTGGGGGTACGCCCCACGGCCGGCGGTGCACACCGGTCCGTGGCCCCAGCGGGTGGGTGTCGCGGCCGGGGGGCTGGGGGATGCCGTGGGGCAGTTCGTCGACTTCTGGCTGCTGGGCGCCCGCCAGGAGCACGGCTACCTCCCCTATCTGGGGCATCTGGTGCGCACGCTGGTGGTGGGCTCGCCGGTGCTCGTCTCCCTGGGGGTCGTGGGGATCGCGCTCGACCGGTACCGCACCCGCCAGCGA
>JAVLBV010000034.1:0-10753 GCA_031580685.1 Haloquadratum sp.
GTCGGCGTACTGCTCCATGGTGCGACGCAGCGCGGCCTGGGCGTCGGGGGTCAGCGAGTCGGCCTCATCGAGGAAGATGATCCGGTACCGATGCCCGCCGAACGCCGACCGTGCGAACGTCTTGATCCGGTCGCGCACCACGTCGATCCCGCGCTCATCCGAGGCGTTCAGCTCCAGGAAGTTCCCCCGCCACGCATCCCCGAACACCTCGCGGGCGATCGCCGTCGCACTCGTCGTGTTGTGGATGATCATCGGGGTCTGCCCCCCGATGAACGCCCCCTCCGGCGGCACCGTCAGATCGTACACATCCACGGGCCCCTCCCGGCGCACCACCGCTGCGACCGGATCGCGGCGGAGCCGCCGCGACCGGCGGAACTCCGTGTCCGCAGCGGTGCCCGCCGCGGTCCCCCCGTCGGTCATCGCCACCGCGGGGTGGCCGATGTCCCCGTGGGCTCCGCCGACCGGCCGGACCAGCTGCATCCCCGTGGTCAGCGCGGCCGCAGGCACCCAGCGGAGCCGACCATCGACCGCCACCCGCACGGGGTGCTCGGGGGTGGCCGACAGCGTCGCCCCGGCCTCGGTCTCGATGTCGAGGACCGCCTCGGCGACCGCCCCGTAGACGGCCACCGGCCGGCGCCAGCAGGTCCGCCCCGTCGCATCGACCGCGCGCACCCGCAGCTCCGCAGGCGCCGGCGCGAAGCCGTCGGTCTGTCCGACGATCTCCGCGATCGGCACCATCCCCTCGCTGGTGTGCACCGGTGTCTCCCCGGTGACGCACTTGCCCACCCCCGCGGGGCCCGCGAACAGCAGATGCGGCAGCTCCCCCCGGTCGACGTACGACTGCAGCCGGTCGATGATGTCCTCCTGCCCATGCACCTCCGCCAGCCGCTGCGGGCGATACCGCTCGATCCAGATATCACGGTCATCCACCGCCGCGGCATCGCCGGCTCCGCTCATGACGGCGGCTACTCCGTGGCGGTATAAACAACCCCCGCCATCGCGAAGCCGGTAAATCACCGCACGTGTACGGGGGCGTATGGAGGTCCACGTCGAGCTCATCGGTGAGGGCCGCCGCACCGTCCGCGTGGATGAGACCGCGACCTATGCCGATGTGATCCGCGCCTGCGGGCACTCCCCCCAGGCGGTCACCGCCATCGTCGACGGCCATCCCCGCCCGGCGGACACCCCGGTGGACACCGACGAGCTCCGGCTGCTGCGGCTGATCAAGGGGGGCTGAGCGACCGCACCACCGCCTCGCCCGCATCGATGAGCGCGGTCACCGTCGCCGCATCCGCCGCCTCCGCGTACACCCGCACCTTCGGCTCGGTGCCCGACGGCCGGACCAGCATCCAGGCACCCCCCTCCAGCCACAGCTTGACGCCGTCGGTCCGGTCCACCCGCGCGACGGGCACGCCCGCGACCTGTCCATCACACGCATCGACGACCGCTGCGGTCGGCGGTGCGGGCACCTCGATCGACCGCAGCCCCGTGTGGACCGTGCCGTAGGTCGCCTCGATCCGGTCGATGCGCGCATCCAGCGGCTCCGCCTGCGCCAGCTGTGCCAACAGCAGCGCCATCATCACGCCGTCCTTCTCCCGCAGATGCCCCGCGACGGTGAAGCCGCCGGACTCCTCGCCGCCCATCACCGCATCGTGCGTCTGCATCGCGGCGGCGACCCACTTGAACCCGACCGGCACCTCGACGACCGCGGCGTCATGATCCGCGGCGATCGCGTCGATGAGCGTCGACGTCGAGACCGTCCGGACCACGGGTCCGGGCTGGTCGGCCACCCGTGCGGCGTAGACCGCCGCGAACAGCAGATGTGCGCTGAGCACGCCGCGGTCGGGCGTCACCACCGCCACGCGGTCCGCATCCCCGTCGTTGGCGATGCCCAGATCCGCCCCCTGCGAGCGGACCCGCTCGATCAGCGGTCCGAGATGCGCCGGGGTCGGCTCCGGCGCCTGTCCACCGAAGCCGGGGTCGCGGTCCCCGCGGATCGTCGTCACCGCCGCCCCGCGGTCGCGCAGGAGCGCATCGGTGACGCCGCGCCCGGCGCCGTGCATCGCATCGTAGACGATCTCCAGCCCATCGAGCCGGCCGGGTAGCAATGCATCCAGATGCCGGCGGTACGCCGGGTGCGGGTCGATGGTCTCCACCGCCGCCTCGGCCCCCGTGGGACCGGGCGCGCCGAGCCGTGCGGTGATCGCGTCGGTGACGGCCTCCGTCGCGGGCGCACCGTCGGCCGGGATGAACTTGATCCCGTTGTACGCCGGGGGGTTGTGCGACGCGGTGACCATGAGCGCCCCCGCCGCCCCGCGGTCGACCACGGTGTACGCGACGATGGGCGTCGGGCAGTCCCGGTCGGGGCGGATCACCGCCCGACCCGCCTCCGCGAGCACCGCGGTGAGCCCGGCGGCGATCGTCGGCGAGGACTCGCGGGGGTCCATCCCGACGACGACCGGCCCCGCGATCGCCTCCGCCTCGAGGTAGCCGGCGACGGCCCCGCCCAGCCGGCGCACGCGTGCGGGTGTGAACGCCTCGACGGTGTCGCGCCATCCGTCGGTCCCGAAGGTGATGCTCATGCCTCAGCCCAGGCGGTGCCGTCGTAAACCGTTGTGCCCGCGTGCGCGACGGTGCGCCGTCGCTTCTGTGTCGCCGGCAGCTGCTTCAGCGTGTACTCGTGTCGCTGTGCGGCGGTCTGCGAGCCGAACCACCGGACGTACACCAGCCGCAGGGGTCCCCGCCCCCGCGTGTACCGCGCGCCCACCCCGCGTCGGTGCTGGGCGATCCGTCGGGTGATGTCGGTGCTGTAGCCCGTGTAGATGCTCCCGTCTCCGCACTCGAGCATGTACACCGCATGCCCCCTGCGACTCACCGGGGGTCGACCCCCTCGACGATCGCCGCGAGCGTGGCGCTGTCGGGCGTCCCGTGGGTGACCGACAGCGGCGAGACGCTCACCTGCGCGTCGACCAGCGCCCGGCGGTCGCTGCCGACGGGGTAGCGCTGCCGATAGCCATCGACGGGTGGGAACGGGTTCTCCCACCCCACGACACCGGGCCACGTCCGGTCATGCAGCTGCACGCGGTACCGTGTGGGCGCCCCATCGGCCGTCACGCGCTGCTCCTGCTCGATCACCTGCTCGTAATCATGGAACGGCTCGGTCAGCATCACGCCCGGGGTCGGTGCATCGACCGGGGCGTTCACGTTCAGGAGGTCGACCTCCTCGAAGACGGCCCCATCGATCGTCCGACGCACCAGCTCCGTGGCGATGCGTGCGGGCCGGGCGAAGTCGTACTCCTCCGGTGGGATGATGAAGAAGTCCGTGGAGTGGTACGCGGAGACGGCCATCGCGGGCACCCCGAGGAACGCCGCCTCCAGACCCGCCCCCACCGTCCCCGAGCGTCCCACCACGTAGTTGCCCGTGTTCGGCCCCTCGTTGACCCCCGCGACGACCATGTCGAACGAGCGGCTGAGCCCACGCAGCCCGTAGGCGACGCAGTCGGCGGGGGTCCCCTCGACGACGAGCCCCCACGGGTGCTCCTGCACATCCACGAGCTCGTTGCGGGTCCGGCCCACCCCGGACTGGTTCTCCGCCGGTGCGACGACCGTCACATCGGCGATCGCACGCAGCTCATCGCGCAGACTCGCCAGTCCGGGGGCATCGATCCCATCATCGTTCGTCACCAGGATCTGCCAGTCGGCTGCAGACATCTACGTGGACCCACAGCTGCCGACGGATAGACACTACCGGTGTGAAACGGCTTCGCGTGGTGGTCTTGTGTCGCTACAGCGGTCATGCAGTGCGGGCACGGTGCCGCGCCACCTCGGCGATGCCGGCGTTCGCCGAACAGTTCGGGCACGCCAGCAGGCGGCCGTCCTCGTTCGTGAACACCCGCGCGAAGCGGTCTGACACGTGGCCCCCACAATGATCACATGTGGGCATGCTTGTACCCGGCAGCCACCGGATGCCGGTACACGAGCAGACTCAGTGCTGGCATAAATATGCGACGCGCAGCAGCATGGGTCATGCCCGACCGCTGGCGATCGCACGGGCGATGATCCCCGCCTGTGCGCCGGCGACGAAGCCCGCATCGATGTTCACCACCGACAGCACCGTACAGGACTGCAGCAGCCCTGCGAGGGCGGCCTCCCCACCGGCTGCATGGCCGTAGCCCCCACCCACGGGGACGCCGATCACGGGGACGTCGACCAGCCCTGCCACGACGGTGGGCAACGCCCCCTCCCGCCCTGCACAGACGACCAGCGCGTCCATCGCCCGCAGCTGCTCGGCCACATCCAGCACCCGGTCGATGCTCGCGACCCCCACATCGTGGAAGCGCTCGGCGCGCAGGCCCATCTCCTCGCAGATCATCGCCGCCTCCGCGGCCACCCCCGCATCACCGGTCCCCCCCGTCACGATGCCCACCACCGCATCCACCGTCGGCGGCTCGTACGATGGCGCATGGACCACGAGGCCCCCCGCCCGCCGCTGCACCGTCGCGGCCCCCAGCTCCCCGGCGACCGCCGCCACCGTCTCGAGGGCCTCCGCGTCCAGGCGTGTGACCACCGCATGCCCGGTGCTGTCGACGGCCATGCGCAGCAGCTCGATGACCTCCTCGACGGTCTTCCCCTCGGCGAGGATCGCCTCCGGCACCCCACGCCGCCGCTCGCGGGCGGCGTCGAACCGCCCCGCATCCCCGATCACGTACCCCCGGATCGCGGCCTCTGCCTCCGCAGGTGACAGCTCCCCCGCCGCGACACGTGCCAGGATCTCCCGCATACCGGGTCGTTGCGAGCCAGCATCCTAAGTCTCGCCCGCCCCACCTACTCGTATATAAAAGCGCAGCCCGGAAACAGAGGCATACCGGGGATTCACGGCCCCTCCCGGCCGATTTGGAAAATCTTTTTATATAAGGCTGCGTACCTACAGTCGTATGGCAGACCTTATTGTCAAAGCTGCGGTGAAAGAGGCGCTCGCTAACCAGAACGTTGCTTCGGACTTCTATGATGCACTCGACGCAGAGGTCGCAGAACTCCTCGCAGACGCCGCCCGACGGGCCGCGGACAACGACCGCAAGACCGTCCAGCCCCGCGATCTGTAGGACAGCCCTTCCCTCCTTATTGCCCACTCCCGCCGAGTGCCGTCTCCGTCACCGCACCCGCGCCATCTGCGATGATCAGCAGATCGCACAGCTCGGGCCACAGCCCGTGTGCGAGCACCCCCTCGATCGCCCCGATCGTCGCTGCACACCGCAGGGGGTCGTCGATCGCCCCGAAGTCCGCGTCGATGATCATCGCATGATCGTCGGTCAGCGTCGGCCCCACCCGCGCACCCGCCGCGCGGAGGGTGGTGGCCGCGCCCACCTCCTGCAGCCGCCGCCGCACGCGCGCCCTGGCGACGGGGGCGATGACCACCGGGACCGGGTGATCGAGCACCGTGGCCTGCTTCGTGGCATCGGCGATCACGATGAACTGCTCAGCCATGTCCGCGACCAGCCGCTCGCGCAGGACGGCACCGCCGCCACCTTTGATCAGCCCCCCGGTGGGCGTCACCTGGTCGGCCCCATCGACGGCGAGATCGACCCGATCGGCGGTCTCGAGCGGGGTGAGGGGGATGTCGTGGTCGCGCGCGAGGCGCTCGGTCTCCACCGACGTCGGCACCCCGGAGACCGCCAGCCCATCGGCGACCGCCTCCGCGAGCCGCTCGATGAACGCCGCGGCGGTCGTCCCCGTCCCCAGGCCCACCCGCATCCCATCCTCGACCCGCCCGAGCGCGGCCTCGGCCGCCGCCAGCTTGGCGGCCGCCTGCGTCATAGCCGGTCCATGACCGCCTCGGTGTCGTACGCCAGCTCGAGCTGGCGCGAGCGCCCCCGCCCCTCCAGCGGCTCGTACTCCGCGGAGATCACGCCGATGCGGTCCAGCTTGTTCACGATCTCGCTGTAGCGGGTGTACCCCAGGTCGGTCTCCGCATGGAACGCCTCGTACACCTCCCCGGCCTGGGCGCCCTCGTGCGCGGCCACAGCCGCGACGACCGCCCGCTCGGAGTCCGACAGCCCCCGCAGATGCCGGGAGAGGTGGATGTGCTTGGACTTCTCATACGCCTCGTCCACATCGTCGACGGTCACCGTGCGGCTCCCGCGCATCTCGGCGGTGAGCCCCGCCCGTCGGAGCAGGTCGATGCCCACCCGCAGGTCGCCGGTGGCATCGGTGAGCTCGGCGACGCGGTCGATCTCCGGCGCCCCGATCACCTCATCACGGAAGCCACGGCGGACCCGCATCCGGAGGATGTCGACGATCTCATCGATGCCGTAGACCGGGAAGAAGACCTCCTCGGGGCGGAAGACCGACTGGACCCGCTCATCCAGCTCCGCGATGACATCCAGCCCCAGGTCCGAGGAGACGACCATCACCCCCACACGCGCACCGGGATGGGTCTCATGTGCCCGCAGCAGCGAGTACAGCACCTCCGAGGCCTCGTTCTCATAGAACAGGTAGTTCACATCATCCAGTGCGACCACGAGCACCTCCTCCTCCTCGGTGATGCGGTCGGTGATCTGCCCGAACAGCTTCTTGAACGAGATCCCCGAGGAGGGTGGCTCGTACTCGAAGATGTCCTCGAAGATCCGCGAGAAGACCGCATAGCGCGTCGAGTCCACCTGGCAGTTCACCTGCACCGCGCGCACGCCATGCTGACCCGCCAGCTCGCCGAAGAGCTTCACGATCGCCGTCGTCTTGCCCGTCCCCGGTGGCCCCCTGATCGCGGTGTTCAGCGGGCGCGACCCCCGCACCGCCGGCCGCAGCGCGTACTGCAGCGACGCGAGCTGCGTCTCCCGGTGCTCGAACGTCTCGGGGACGTAGTCGATCTCGAAGACGCGCTCATCGCGGAACACCGATTCGTCCCACGACAGCATCCCCTCACCGGGGTCGTCTCTCATCAGCGAAGGTAGGTCGAGTATCGTACTTAATCGTTCCCCGGTTGGAACTTCTCGAGCAGCTCGAAGAACAGCGGATGTCCCTCCTCATCGGCCAGCTTCTCGACGATGAGCTCCGGTGTGGAGCGGGCGTGGAGGTCCCGCACGGGCGAGCGGTTCACCTCCAACTCCCCGTCGATCAGCCCCACCGCCTCGATCCCATCGACGGTCACCTCCGACCGCGCCGCGTCGGTGATCGCCTCCGCCATGTGCGAGACGAACACGCCGGTGGTGCCCTGGTCGGCCAGCCCATCGACGATCCCCGCGACGATCTTGGCCGCCGCACCCGGTTCGGTGATGCTCTCGAGCTCATCCACCAGCACGAGCTGCCCCGGCTGCCCGTCCAACAGCGCACTGAAGCGCTGCAGCGTCGCCTCGAAGGCCCCCGCATCCAGCGTCCCCTGGGTCTTGCCGTGGTACTGCAGCCCCGTGACCGGCCGCAGCTGGACGTGCGCTGCGGGGACGGGCAGGCCCATGTGGGCGAGGATGACCACGCTCGCGATCAGCTCGAGGATCGACGTCTTGCCCCCGGAGTTCACCCCAGAGAGCAGGCTCAGCGAGTCCACCGCATAGCTCACCGGCTCGATCGCCTCCTGTGGGATCCCCATCACCGGTGAGCGCCCCCGCTCGATCACCACCGCGGGCCCATCCGCATCGAAGTGCGGCATCGTGCATGCGAGGTCATCGGCGAACCGGGCGATCGCGAGGTCGACGTCCCACTCGAGGGCGGTCTCGATCATCGACTCGACCGCCGGTCGCAGCTCTGCGACGTCCGCGGCGACGGACCGACGCCGGGTGCCCGTCGCCGCCGCCACCTCCGCACGACGGGCGGTGACCTCGGCGGCGATGCGCGCATCCACCGGCTCGATCGGGAACGTGGGCTCACGAGGGAACAGCGCCGCCAGCGGGAGGTCACCATCCCCCTCGAGTCCGAGCGTCGCTGTGACCGCCGCCATCGCGGCCTCGAGCGCCGCGGCGTACTCCGCCTCGAGCTCGCGGTCCAGCAGCTCCTCGATGGTCGCGCCCGCCTCCGCGAGGCTGAGCAGATCGGTCCCCTCGATCCGCACCTCGCGCTCGGCGATCGCCGCGCGCAGCCGCGCGTTGCCGGCTTTCGCGCCTGCCTCTGCGGCCACCTGCAGGTCATCTGCGATGGCCTCCTGCTGGGCCATCTCCGGTGTGAGCGTCACCTGCCCCTCCGCATCGACGCTCGCGAACGCCTCGGTGAGCGCCTCTGTGTCGACGGGCGGGTCGATCCCCCGTGCGGCGTACACCCGCAGTGCGGCCTCGATCTGCGGGCGGTTCTCGACGAGCTGGACCAGCTCCCGCTCGGGGACCGTCACCGCCGGTTGCTCCAGCGCCGCAGGGTCGACCTCGACGTTCTCTGGCAGGTCGTACCCCACGTACGTCTCATCCACCACGATCACCTCCGCGTACCCACCGGCGAGGTCGGCGATCGTCGTCGCATCCGTTGCGGTCTCCACCGACAGCTCCGGGTAGCGCGCGGCGGCCGTCTCGATGAGCGCGCTGTCGCCGGCGACCAGACAGCGGTCCCGGATGCGCGGCCCATGCCCGCGCTCGAACGGTGCCAGCCCCTCGAACGCCTCGATCAGCGCCGGGGTCGGTCGCAGCTCGAGGGCGGTCTCCACGCGGGCCCGCACCGCCTCGATCCGGTCCATCGCTGCGGTGGGGTACAGCGTCCGCAGCCGGGCCCGCCCGTACCGTGTCTCCGCGCGGTCGGTCACCACCTCCAGCAGCTCCGCATGGATCGACGCGGCCATGGGGGTGCCCAGCAGCTCACTGTCGTCCCCATAGCGGTCACGCAGCGCCCCCTCGACGATCTGCACCGCACGGGCCTCTGAGACACCCGGTGCCTGTGCGAGCCGGTAGACATCCCCCTGCTCGATCGCCGCGGCGGCATCGGGGAGCTCGGCCAGCGCGGCGGCGGTCTTCGGTCCCACCCCCCGGATCGACTCGAGCTCCATGGCTGCGCATCCGACCGAGGGAGCCAAAACGTTACGCACACACCGCACCCGCTGATTTTTGCCGCACGCCCTGCGATGTGGGCCATGTCCATCACCGCGCTGTCCGATGCTGCATCGACCCCCGCGCTGGCGAAGGCCCGCGCGGCCGTCGAGATGCTGCGCGAGCATGATGGTGTGCTCGTCGCCTTCTCCGGTGGGGTCGACTCGGCGGTCGTCGCCGCACTGGCACACATCGCGGTGGGTGCGGATGCGGTCGCGTGCACGGCCCGCTCGGAGACACTCCCCGCCGCGGAGCTGGAGGCGGCCCGGGCGGTGGCCGCGGAGATCGGCATCGAGCATCTGGTCGTCGCCTTCTCCGAACTCGAGAACCCCCGCTTCGTCGAGAACGATGGGATGCGCTGTTACCACTGCCGGAGCATGCGGCTGTCAGCGATGTACGAGGCGGCCGCCGACCGCGGCATCCCGACCGTCTGTGACGGGACGAACGCGTCGGACCCCGGCAGCGGCCATCGCCCCGGGCTGCAGGCGGTCGCCGAGCTCGAGGTGTGCTCACCGCTTTTGACCCACGGGATCGCGAAGGATGAGGTGCGTGAGATCGCCGCGGCGCTGGGCCTCTCAGTCGCGGACAAGCCAGCGATGGCGTGTCTGTCCTCGCGGATCCCCACGGGCATCCCCGTGACCGCAGACCGGCTCGACCGCATCGAGCAGGCCGAGGCGCTCCTGCGCACCTGGGGGTTCGAGCAGTTCCGCGTGCGCGACCATGATGGGCTGGCCCGGATCGAGGTCGCACCCGCCGAGCTCCCGGCCGCCCTCGACCCCGACTTCGCGGCCGCAGCGGAGCTGCATCTGCGCGACCTGGGCTTCGCACACGTCACGCTCGACCTGCGGGGGTACCGCACCGGGTCCGTCAGCCCCGCCGGTCACTGACCGGTCCACCGCAGCCCCCCGAGGGTGAGCTCGAACAGGGCGATCATCGTCGCGGCGATCAGCAGCGGGGCCATCCCCGTGGGGTCGGGACTCACGAGGAACGCCAGCCCGAGGAAGCTGCCCCAGAAGATCAGGCGACGCCGCCGCAGCCACTGGGCGGTCACCAGGTCCATCATGATCGCCAGGAGGATGAACAGCGGGATCTGGAAGATCACCGCGTTGTACGCCATCAGCAGGATGATCAGGTTGAACGTCTCCTTGAGCCCGAAGGCGATCACGGCGGTCCCGGTGGTGTAGGCGGTGAAGTACGCGAAGATCACCGGCAGCACCACCACGTGTGCGAACACCATCCCGACGACCGCGAGCACCAGGCTGGTCGGGACCGCCGCCAGGTAGTAGCGCCGCTCGCGGGCGTACAGCCCCGGGCGCATGAACAGGTAGGTCTCATACACCAGCAGCGGCAGCCCCACCAGCAGCCCCCCGAGGGTCGCCACCTTGAGCTCCGTCAGCACCAGCTCGAGCGGCCCGTACACCCGTGGCCGCCGGTCGACCAGCTCGGGGGCCCCCGGGATGTGCCGGTTCCACAGCAGGTCGATCATCTCGAGCGCCGTCGGCACCTGGACGCCCAGCGTCGCCCCGAGCAGGTCCCCGCCGGGGTACAGCAGCAGCGTCACCAGCCCCCCGACCCCGAGGACGACCGCGAGCCGTCGCATCAGCTCCTCGATGTGCTCCGTCAGCGGCATCTCCCGGTCCGACGGCGGCCCCAGCGTCGGCTCCTGTGCGGATGTGCCATCACCCGGGGTGGCGACCTCGCCACCATCGGGTGAGACATCGGCATCATCCGCGGTCATACGGCCAGCCTCGCCGCCAGTG
>JAVLBV010000035.1:0-7227 GCA_031580685.1 Haloquadratum sp.
TCCACCGACCGTGGGGCACTGCCGGTGATGATCTTCCGCATCAGTCCCATGCCCCCACAGACCGCGGTCCGGGCCACCGATGAGACCGTCGCGTACGTCCCCGACCCGACGCCGATCGCAGAGCTGGAGCTGGGGGCGGTCACCGACATCGCCGGCGGGGTGATCGAGGCGACGCCGAAGCGCACCTTCGACCGCGATGACGGCTCGGAGGGGCAGGTGCCGATCGACGCTCGCGTCCTCGATGGGGAGAGTGCGATCGATGAGGCGATCATCACCGGCGAGTCCGTGCCGGTCACGAGGGGTCCCGGCGACGCGCTCGTCGGCGGCACCCTCAACACCAGCGGCAGCCTCGTCGCGACGGTCACGGAGACGGGTGCGGACACCACCCTCGCACGGATCGTCGAGACGGTGCGGGACGCCCAGTCGCGCCAGCCGGCGATCCAGCGCGTCGCCGACCGCATCAGTGCGTACTTCGTCCCGATCGTGATCGTCAACGCCCTGGCGTGGGCCGCGCTGTGGTGGGCCGCCCCCGCCGTCGTCGGTGGGCTGTCGACGTGGCTGCCGCTGTGGCCGCCCGTCGGTGGCGGCCCCACGGCGATCGGGGGGGCGGTCAGCAGCATGGAGTTCGCCGTGATCGTCTTCGCATCGGCGGTGCTCATCGCCTGTCCCTGCGCGCTGGGGCTGGCCACCCCCGCGGCGACGATGGTCGGCACCGCACTGGGCGCGCGGCATGGGGTGTTCTTCACGGGTGGGGACGTCCTCGAGCAGACGGCGACGATCGACACGGTGGTCTTCGACAAGACGGGGACGCTGACGACCGGCGACATCGAGGTGACGGAGGTGGTCACCGTCGATGCGGTGGCACAGGCCGACGGCGGGGTGCTCGCGAGCGCACCGGCGGACCTCGAGGCACGGGTACTCGCATACGCTGCGGCGGCTGAGCGCCCCAGCGAGCACCCGCTCGGTCGTGCGATCGTCGACCGTGCACCTGGTGCAGATTCTGCAGACCGGTCGGTCTCCGCATTCGAGGCGCATGCGGGCCGCGGCGTCTCCGCGGTGGTCGATGGGACGCCCGTGCTCGTCGGCAACCGGCGGCTGCTGGACGATCACGATGTCGACATCGAGCCGCTCGCACCGACGGTCGAGGCGCTGGAGTCGGCGGGCAACACGGTGATGATCGTCGCGATCGACGGCGCGCTCGCCGGCGTGATCGCCGCCGCGGACACGATCAAGCCGACCGCCGCCGCTGCGGTGACCGCACTGCGCGATCGCGACATCGCGGTGCACATGATCACCGGGGACAACGCGCGGACCGCAGCGGGGGTGGCCGAGCAGGTGGGGATCGCCCCCGACGCCGTCGATGCGGGGGTGCTCCCCGACGAGAAGGCCGCACGTGTGGAGGCGATGGTCGACGCCGGCGAGCGGGTCATGATGGTCGGCGACGGCGTCAACGATGCCCCCGCACTCGCGGCGGCGACCGTGGGGACGGCGCTGGGGTCGGGGACGGACGTGGCGATCGAGGCCGCGGACATCACGCTCATGCGCGATGACCCGGATGATGTCATCCGTGCGATCCGCGTGGGCGAGGCGACCATGCGCAAGATCCGCCAGAACCTCTTCTGGGCGCTCGGCTACAACACGGCGATGATCCCGCTGGCGTCACTGGGGCTGTTGCAGCCCGTGCTCGCCGCGGTGGCGATGGCGTTCTCCAGCGTGTCGGTGCTCGCGAACAGCCTCGTCTTCCGGGGCTACGACCCCGACCGCCGCTACCGCCTCCTCGGCTGGCTGCGCTGATCAGAGCCGGCCGTCGAGGACCTTCGCCGCGGTGAGCACGGGGTCCCACACCGGGCTGAACGGCGGTGCGTACCCCATGTCGACGTTCATGAGGTCGACCACGGTGTACCCCGCATGCAGCGCCGTCGCGACCGTGTTGATGCGGAGGGCCGCACCGTCGGTGCCGACGGTCATCCCCCCGAGCACGCGGTGTGTCTGCCGGTCGGCGACGAGCCGCACCCACAACGGCTCCGCCCCGGGGTAGTAGTGCGAGCGCGATGCCGCCTCGATCTCGACGGCGACCGGATCGAAGCCCGCGGCGACCGCCGCAGCCTCCCGGATGATGCCGGTCCGGCCCACCTCGATCGCGCCCGCCTTCACCATCGCCGTGTGTGCGACCTGTCCCACCGCCGTCTGCTCCCCACCGACGGTCGCGCCGATCGCCCGCCCCGCCCGGTTCGCGGGCAGCCCCAGCGGGTCCCAGGTCGCCTCGCCGGTGACCACGTGGATGCTCTCTGCGACGTCGCCCGCCGCGTACACCCCCGGGACGGAGGTGCGCCCGAACGCGTCCGTCGCGACCGCCCCCGAGTCGCCGAGGTCGATCGGTGTCTCCCTGATGAGGTCCGTCGCGGGGGCGATCCCCGTGCCCACGATCGCCCCCTGCACCGGCCAGCTGCGGCCATCGGTCGCGAGCACCGCGCTGACCTGCCCATCGGCCGCCTCGACCGACCGCACCTCGGTGTCGAGCTCCACGGCGACCCCGAGCGCCTCGAGTGCGTCGACCGCCTGCTCCCCCGCGGTCTGCCCGAACGTCTCCAGCAGCCCCGCGCCGCGGTGCAGCAGCACCACCTCCACGTCCCATGCCGCGAGCGCCTCGGCCATCTCGACGCCCACGTAGCCGCCACCGATGATCGCCAGCTGCGCGGGTGCGGCCATCGCACCCATCGCGTCGACGCGGTCCCAGTCCAGGCGCTCATCCGCGCCCACATCCGCCCGGTCATACGCGTCCGGGTCGGTGAGGAACGCCCGGATCGCCGCCGCATCATCGAGCCCATGCAGCGTGAACACGCCCGCCAGCGCCTCGTCCGACAGCGGCGTGGTCCGCGCGTGCGCACCCGTCGCGATGAGCAGCTCGCCGTAGCCCACCTCCGTCTGGCCGTCGGGCCCATCGACGGTGACCCGCTGCTGGGTGGTGTCGACGGCGGTGACCCGATGCTCCGTCCGCAGGTCGATCCCGCGCTCCCGCACGTCCGCCGGCGTCAGCGCCGTCATCGCGGTGAGCGCTGTGATCTCGCCCTTCACGTAGTACGGCGTGCCGCAGTGGGCGAAGGAGACCCACCTCCCCGCATCGAGGACGACCACCTCGCGGTCGGGGTCCGTGCGTCTGCACTTGCTCGCCGCCGACAGCCCCGCCGCATCCGCGCCCACGACCACGAACGGGTCGGTCATCGTGGGCTCACCACCGGTCCCCCTGTGCCCTCCATCAGCTCAGGCCGGCAGCTCCTGGCCGAACTGGTCGATGGGCACCACCGAGTAGTCCACGCTCAGGGTGTCCTGTGTGGCACGGATCTTCCCCACGAACGTGGAGATCTCCGTGAGCTCGCCCTCGAGGACGAACAGCTCCATGCACCGATGCTCGCCCACGTGGCTGTGGAAGTTGGTCGCGACGAGCCCCTCATGCTGATGCCGCAGGTGCATCATGCGCTCTTCGACACTCGTCGTCTCGAAGTCGAAGACCACCGTCACGATCGCCATCAGCTGCCGATCCTCGAGACGGACGTCTTCGAACTCCCCGAGCAGCTTGCGGGCGGACTCGCGCACCACCTCGCTGCGGCCCGTGTAGCCATGATCGTCCGCGAACTGGTCGATCCGCTCGAGCAACCCATCCGGCATCGAGACACTCACGACGGCCATATGTTAACACAGGTGGCAGGAGTTATCAAGCTTTAGTAAACGCACGCGCGGACCCCCGCCATATTTGTCCTGAGCCGTCCACGTGCCGCTGTGTCCATCTCCCGGTACGCGAGCGGTGGCGAGCAGGTCATGAACTGGCTGGAGCTGCTCGCAGCGCTGATGCTCGTCATCCTCTTCGCGATCGGTGTCTACGACCTCGGCCTGCAGATGTACAAGCTGCTGGCGACGGGCTCGTACACCGACCCCAACGCGGTCATCTCGGTGATCGATACGGTGCTGCTGCTGCTGATCATCGTCGAGGTGTTCCAGACCGTCGTCGCCTCGAGTCGGGGCGAACCCGTCGTGCAGATCGTCATCAACGCGGCGCTCATCGCGATCGCCCGGAAGGTGATCAGCTACCGCCCGTCGGAGTTCCCCACCCTCGAGGACGCGTTCATCGCCTCCAGCGCCTACGCCGTGCTGCTGGTGGTGCTGCTGGCGGCGTTCTGGATCGTGCGCCAGGACGGTCCCAACCCCCTGACCCGGTGAGCTCACTCGCGCCGACGCGGGCCGTGTCCGGGGTAGTCCCGCTCGAAGCGGTCGTCGATCTCCGCGAGCTCGACCGCGATCATCGTCGGTCGCCCATGTGGGCACGCGGTGGGGTCCGCACACGCATCCAGCTGGCTCAGCAGCCGGCCGATCGACCCCTCCGTCAGTGAGCGGTTGCCGGTGATCGCGGGGTAGCACGCCATGTCCGCGAGCAGCTCGTCGGTCAGCTCCTCGAGCACGCGCGCCCCGCCGTCGACGCCCTCCTCGACGAACGCCAGCAGCACCGCACGCAGCGCATCGATCCCCGTGCTGGTGTCGACGATCGACGGCACCGCGGTCACACGGACGGTCTCGGTCTCGACGGTCTCCGCCTCGAAGCCGAGTGCGCCGAGCGCATCGACGAACCCCTCGAACAGCGCCCCCTCACGGGGGGTGACCGGGATGTCGAGCGGCACCGCCAGCCGCTGGGTCGTGATCGCACCGTCGAAGGACCGCTGGAGCCGCTCGTAGTGCACGCGCTCATCCGCCGCATGCTGGTCGATGAGCACCAGTCCGTCGGGGGTCGCACAGACGATGTACGTGTCATCCAGCTGGCCGAGCACCTCCAGCTCCGGCAGGGTGCTGTACGCTGAGGCGATCGTCGCCGGTGCGCCGGCGAGGTCCTGCTGGGCGCGTGTGCCGTCCTGACTGCTGGTGGGCGCACGGCGCCGCTGTCGCCGTGGTCGCTGCGGTCGCACCCGCTCGGGGGTCGGCTCGACCGGCGTCGGCGCACTCACGCCTCGGGGTGCGCCCGCGCGGGGTCCCCCGGCGTCCCGGAGCGTCGCCTCGACCGCCGCGGTCACCGCCTGCTGCACCCCCGTCTCGTCATCGAAGCGGACCTCCATCTTCCGGGGGTGGACGTTGACGTCGACGAGGGCCGGATCGATCGTCAGCTCCAGCACCGTGAACGGGTAGCGGTCGGATGCCAGGCGCCGGCCGTACCCATCCAGCACCGCCGACCGCAGGGCCGCATCGTCGATGCTGCGGCCGTTGACGAAGATCGCCATGTACGAGCGGTTCGCCCGGGTGACCTCCGGGTCGCTGATGCGGCCACCGATGTGCAGCGAAGCCGCCTCGGCCGTCACGTCGATCGGGAGCATCCCCTCGGCGACGGTCGACCCGTACACCGCGAGGATGCTCTGCGCCAGCGACCCCCGGCCCTCGGTCGCGAACAGCTCGCGGTCATCATGCACCAGGCGCACGGCGACCGACGGATTCGTCAGCGCATACCGGCTCACGATCCGGTTGATGTGGTCGAACTCCGTCGATGGTCGCTTCAGGAACTTCCGTCGAGCAGGCGTGGGGTCGAACAGCCCGACGACCTCGACGGTGGTCCCCACCGGTGCGCCGACCCGCGTGGGCCCCTCGACGGCCCCCGCATCCACCGTGAGCCGCATCGCATGATCGGCGCCCGCCGGCCGGGAGGTCACCGTCATGCGTGCGACCGCGCCGATCGTGTGCAGCGCCTCCCCACGGAAGCCGAAGCTGTCGATCGCCCGGCTCAGCTCATCGCTCGTATCGAGCTTGCTCGTGGTGTGTGCCTGCACGGCGGTGACCAGCTGCTCGGCGGGGATGCCGACGCCATCATCGGTCACCCGGATCCGGTCGATCCCCCCCGCCTCGACGGCGACGGTGACCGCCGATGCCGCCGCATCCAGGCTGTTCTCGACGAGCTCCTTGACGACCGAGGCGGGGCGCTCGACCACCTCTCCCGCGGCGATCTTCCGCACCGTCTCCGGCGGCAGCTCCCGGATCTGTGGGGGCGTGTTGGTGCTCACTCATCTGGTCGATGGCGGTCGACCGGCTTTACCCATCGGGTTCGATGAACCGCGTCTGGATCTGCTCGATGGCCACCACCAGCTCCCCGGGCGTCATCGACGCGACGTCCAACGCGGCGATTGCGTCCCGGAGTGCATCCTCCTGTGGGTCCCCCTCGGTGCCATCATGCGCCTCACGGAGGGTCCCCCCACCGACGTCGAAGACGACCTGCGTGCCCGGGTCCTGACCGCCACCGACCTGGATCGCCGTCTCATCACGCAGCTGGCCGAGGATCGTCGACGCGCGGTCGACGACCGGTGCGGGCACCCCGGCGAGCTCGGCGACGTGCACCCCGTATGAGCGGTCCGCAGGCCCCGGGGCGACCGTCCGCAGGAACGCCACCTCCCCGCCGTCATCCTCCACCTCCACGTGGACGTTCGCGACCCCCTCCATCCGGTCGGCGACCTCCGTCAGCTCGTGGTAGTGCGTCGCGAACAGCACCGCCGGCGTCGGCGTCCCCTCACTCTCGCCGCTGAGATGCTCCATCGTCGCCCACGCGATCGCGACACCATCGTACGTCGCGGTGCCGCGGCCGACCTCATCCAGCACCACCAACGAGCGGTCCGTCGCCTGATGGAGGATGTTCGCCAGCTCGGCCATCTCGATCATGAACGTCGAGCGCCCCTCTGCGAGCTCATCGAGCGCACCGACGCGGGTGAAGATCCCATCCACGATCCCCACCGTCGCCGCATCGGCGGGGACGTACCACCCCATCTGCGCGAGCAGCACGATCAGCGCCGTCTGGCGCATGTAGGTCGACTTGCCCCCCATGTTCGGTCCGGTCACGAGGATGCATCGCCGTGCGTCGTCGAACCGGGTGTCGTTGGGCACGAACCGGGTGGTCTGCTCGACGACCGGGTGGCGGCCCCCCTCGATCGCGATGCCCCACTCGGTCTGGACCGTCGGGCGCACCCAGTCGTGCTTCGCCGCATGCCGCGCGGCCGTCGCGACCACATCCACCCGGGCCAGCGCCGCGGCGGCCTCCTGGATCGCCGGCACCGCCGGACGCAGCGTCTCGAGCAGCTGCGCGTACAGCGCCTCCTCCCGAAGGACGCGGTCGGTCTCCAGCCGCACCAGCGCACGCTCGCGCTCGGCGATCTCGGTGGTGCGGTAGCGCTTGGCGGACTTCAGCGTCTTCACCTCCTCGTACCCCCG
>JAVLBV010000035.1:7321-10242 GCA_031580685.1 Haloquadratum sp.
GCCGCAGGCCCGTCGCCGCCTGCTCGCGCTCTGCGAGCCGCTCGAACCAGGTCTCGATGGCCTCCAGCTCCTCCAGCATCGCATCCAGCTCCGCATCGTGGCCGCTGGCGAAGACGCCCCCCTCCTGCAGCGACCGTGGTGGCTCGGCGACGAGCGCGCCGTCGAGCTCCTCGCGGACCGCGGCGAGCCGGTCCATGGGCACCGCTGCGGTCGTCTCTGCGACCGCCGCATCCGCGAGCGCGCCCGTCGTGAGCAGCTCCCCGATCGTCGGGAGCTGTGCGAGCGTCCGCCGCAGCCGCCCCATATCCGCCGGCGTGATCCGACCGCTGGCGAGGCGGGCCGCGAGCGACCCCAGGTCGTACGTCTCGGCGAGCGCATCGCGGAGTCGACGCCGCACCAGGGGGACCTCGATCAGGTCGGTGACCTCCGCCTGTCGGGTCTCGATCACCGACAGTGCACAGCTGGGCTGTCCGATCCACCGCCGCAGCAGCCGTCGTCCCCCGCCGGTCACACACCCATCGATCGTCGCGAGCAGGCTCCCCTCGCTCGCCCCGTACATCGTCTCGAACAGCTCGAGGTTGCGCGCCGTCGTCGCATCCACCTGCATCCGGTCCCCACGGCCCAGCACGCGCAGCCGCGTCACCGCCCGCAGCAGTTCGGGGTCCATCGCCTCGACGTACCAGATCGCCGCCCCCACCGCGGCGACCGCCGCGGGATCATCGATCGATCGCGTCTCGACGATCGCCGCACCGAACCGCTCGGCGAGCCGCTTGCGCCCACGGTGGGTCTCGAACGCCTCCGCGGGCTGCTCCTCCACGCAGACCGTATCGCTGGGACAGACCGCCGCCGCATCCGGCGCCGACACCGTCGGCCCCACGAGCAGCTCGCCGACCTGCTGCTGGCGGAGCTGCCCGCCTGCGGCCGCGAGGTCCGCCACCGCGGCCACCCCTGCGGTCCCCTCGACCACATCCACGACGGCCACCCCGTACCGCCCCTCACGCTGTGTCAGCACCCCGATGGGTCGCGTGTGTCGCTCACCGACCTCGAGCAGCGTCCCCGGTGTGGCCGTCCGCGTGATCCGGCGGTAGTGGTCGCCCGCATCATCGGTGAACTGCTCGGCGACCGCCACGCGCTGCCCGCGTGCGACCAGCTGGCTGAGGTACTCATCGATCTGTGCCACCGGCACCCCGGCCATGGGGTACTCGCTCCCCCCACCCGACCGCATCGAGACCTTCAGCCCGAGCAGCTCGCCCACCGCCTCCGCATCCGCCTCGAAGAACTCGAAGAAGTCCCCACACTGCATCGTCAGCAGGTCGGCGTCGCTCGCGCGCTTGAGGCTGCGGAACTCCTCGACGATGCCGGTCCCGCTCATCGCACGCGCATCACGGCCCCCCGACCGCACACGACGCCTCGTAGGTGATGCCGTCGAGCGTCTCCACCGGCTCGTCCCCGCAGATCGGACAGCCCGGGTCGGCACGGTACGCCACCTCCTCGAACTCCATCGCAGCCGCATCATACAGCAGCAGCCGGCCCGCAAGTGGGCTGCCGAACCCGGTGAGCAGCTTCACGCACTCGGTCGCCTGGATGCACCCCACCGTGCCGGGCAGCACCCCGAGCACACCGGTCTCCGCACAGTCGAGGACGCTCCCCGGCTCCGGCGCCTCGGGGAACAGACAGCGGTAGCACGGTCCACCCGGGACGAGGGTGGTCAGCTGTCCCTCGAACTTGTAGATCGCCCCGTGGACGAGTGGGCGGTCGGTGAGCCGGCAGTGGTCGTTCAGCAGGTACCGCGTCGGGAAGTTATCCGACGCATCGACCACGACATCCGCATCCGCGGTGAGCGCCGCGATGTTCGTCCGGTCGAGCCGGACCGCATGTGGGGTGACGGTGATGTCGGGGTTCAGCGCCTCGACGAACCGCGCCGCAGAGGTCACCTTCGGTGCGCCCACGTCCGCATCGCGATGGATGACCTGGCGCTGGAGGTTGCTCCGCTCGACGACGTCATCATCGACGATCGCCAGACGGCCCACGCCCGCCGCCGCGAGGTACTCGATCACCGGCGCACCCAGCCCGCCCGCACCCACGACCGTCACCGACGCGTCGAGCAGCGCCGCCTGGCCCGCTGCACCGATCTCCTCCATGATGATGTGCCGGGAGTAGCGGTCCAGCTGCGTGGCATCCAGTGCGAGTGACATAGCCTCACTCAGCTACGCAGAGTGTAAAAAGCCGACTCCGGTCACTTGCCGCGGCGGCGGTCGCCGGTGATCGATGGCCGGGTGTGCTCGGTCCCCTTCCCCCGCCGCTGCATGCCCCGACCCTTCTTGCCGGCGTTCGTCAGCCCACGGAACGCGCGACCACGGTGCTTGTCCGCACAGATCCAGTTGAGGTCATCATCCGCCTGGATCGCCGGATGCTCTGGGTCGACGAGGATCACCTCATGCCACTTCTGTGAGCCATCCTCGCCCACCCAGTACGACCCGAGCACGCGCATGTTCGGGTACTTCCGTGACACGCGCTCCTCTGCGATGCGCTGGATCGACTTGCGGCGGCTGAGTCGGTTGACACCCTGCCGCTTCGAGCGGCGACCCGCCTTGTGTCTGGACTTGCGCGATCCGCCCTTGCGGACCGACGACCGCACGATGACGATCCCCTGCTTCGCCTTGTAGCCCAGCGCCCGTGCGCGGTCGAGCCGCGTGGGTCGTTCGACCTTCACGAACGCCCCCTCCTGGCGCCACTGCTGTTTGCGCTGCCACTGCAGCTCTGCGACCTTGCCCTCCTTCGGCGTCTTCCACGCCTGCTTGATGTGTGAGTAGAAGCTCTTTCCCATGGTTTCACCGCGGGCCGTTGCGATTCAGCGCATCTGCGCCACATGTCATCCCGAACGGATCGGGTGCCTGCTGGTGTCCCGCGAGCCAGTCAGT
>JAVLBV010000036.1:0-10101 GCA_031580685.1 Haloquadratum sp.
GTGGCGACGGTGCGGGCAGGTCGTTGAGCGCCTCCAACAGGGTGGGCCCATCGTACCAGCCGGTCTCTCCGGAGCTCTCGGCGATGTTGTCGCCCTCGAACGCACTGATCGGGACGAACGTCGCGTCGTCGGACTTGAAGTTCACCTGCTTGAGGAGCGTCGCCACCTCCTCGCTGACCTCCTCGTAGGCGTCCTCGCTGTAGTCGACGGTGTCCATCTTGTTGACCGCGATGATCAGCTCGTTGATCCCGAGGGTGCGTGCGAGGAACACGTGCTCCCGGGTCTGCGGTGCGACACCGTCGTCGGCGGCGACGACGAGCACCGCGTTGTCGGCCTGCGATGCGCCCGTGATCATGTTCTTCACGAAGTCACGGTGACCGGGGCAGTCGACGATGGTGAAGTAGTACGAGTCCGTGGTGAACTCCTGGTGGGCGATGTCGATCGTCACCCCACGCTCGCGCTCCTCGGCGAGGTTGTCCATGACGTAGGCGAACTCGAATCCGCCCTTGCCCTTCGCCTCCGCCTCCTCGCGGTGCTGTTCGATCACATGCTCGGGGACGGACCCTGTCTCGAACAGGAGCCGGCCCACGAGCGTGCTCTTCCCGTGGTCAACATGGCCGATGATGGCCAGGTTCATGTGTGGTAGGTCACTCATTGCTGTGGTCCACGCGCTAAGGCGCTGTGTACCTCACCTACCGGAGTCCCTCCTAAAACGATTTCGAAAGGAGAGGGTGTCTGCGCACCGAATTCCGGCAGATCGTGGCAGAACCTCGCACAGGCCGATGCGGGGTCACCGCGCCAGGCGGGCGATGTCCGCCAGGACGGCCGCAGCGGTCTCGGGGCCGCCTGCACCGCGTCCGGCCAGGTGCATCGGTCCCGCCCCAGCCAGCTCCAGGCGGACGATGTTCTCCGTTCCGGTGACCGCGAGCGGGTCCGCATGCGGGACGAGCCGTGGGCCCACACGCACCCCCTCGGCGCCGACCTCGCCGATGAGCCGGATGGTCATCCCCGCGTCACGGGCAGCCTGGTGCGCACTCGTCGGGATCGCCGCGATCCCGGTGACATCCGCATCTGCGAGCTGGTAGACGCGATCCCCCTGGGCGAGCACGTTCGCGATGATCACGCACTTCAACGCCGCATCGGTCCCATCCACATCGAAGCTGGGGTCCGCCTCTGCGACCCCCAGCTCCTGCGCCTCTGCGAGCACGTGGTCGTACGCCAGTGACTCCGATGCCATCCGTGAGAGGATGAAGTTGGCCGTCCCGTTGAGGATCCCACGCACGCCGGTGACCTCTGTGGGGCCGTACGCGGCGATCGTCGCCATGACCGGGATCGCCCCGGCGACGGTCGCCTCGAAGCGCACACGCCCCGCGGACGCCTCCGCCAGTGCCTGCAGCTCCGCGTATCGCTCTGCGACCGGCCCCTTGTTCGCCAGCACGACATCCCGGTCGGCGGTGAGTGCACGCTCGAGGTGTCCGAAGGCGGGCTCGGCCGTCCCGAGCGTCGTCGGGGTCGCCTCGACGAGCACATCGTAGGGGGCATCGAACAGCGCATCCACCTCCGCTGAGCCCACCTGTCCCGCCGCGGCCTTCTGCGCGAGGACCGCCTCGGCGTCGAGCCCATCGGCGTCGACCGCAGCAGAGCTCGAGTCCGCGACCGCGACCACGGAGTGGCCCCGGCGGGGCGCGTGGGCGAGCACGGCCCGACCGACCGACCCTGCGCCCACGATCGCGAGGCGCATCTCAGCTCCCCCCCGTCTCCAGCGGCTCCACGATCACCGCAGAGGCGGGGAGCGTCCCCGCCAGGCCGCTGCGCACCGCGCCCAGGTCCCCATCGGGGACGATGAGCTCGAGGACCACCGTCGCCTCCGCATCGGAGCCCTCGGGGGTGCGCACCTCCAGTCCGGTGAGCGTCCAGGCCTCCCCCGCATGGGCCGCCGTGACGATCCCGTCGAGGTCGGCCGCGACACCCGGGCCCGTGATCAGCATGCGCACCGTCTCTGTGAGACGGTCCGCCCCCGCCTCGACGATGTTCACACCCGCGCCGCGCACCCGCTCGATGAGCGTGGTGAACCGCTCTGGGGGGCACTCGAGGTCGACCACCACCGGGATCCGCCCGCGGGGGGTGATGTTCCCCCGCTCATGGAAGATGCTCAGCAGGTTCCCACCGGCGTCGGCGATCGGTGCGAGCGCCGCCAGCAGCTGGCCGGGCTCATCGGCCAGCTCCAACCGGATCGTGTACGCCTGCGGCGCCGCATCACCGTCGGTCATCCGCACCCCCCACGATGCGGCCCTGCCCTGTCAGCGCCCGAGCCAGCGGGCTCGCTCGCGGGGCTGACGGCCGACACCGGGGTGTTCGGGACATACGTATCGCTGAGGCGACGTCCCGCTAAAAGCGTTCGTTGCGGCTCAGATGTAGTCGATCGATGCCGCGAGCTCCATCTTCAGCCCCTTGCGCTCGCGGATCTCCATGATCGTCTCGCGCTGGAGGCTGTCAGCCATCACCCGGAAGCCCGCGTTCTCGGTGTTCCAGGCGGCGCGTCCCTCCGTCGCCGAGCGGATGTCCGAGGAGAAGCCGATCATCTCATCGACCGGGGCGATCCCCTCGATCACCATGAGGTCGCCCTCCTGGAACATGTCATCCACACGCCCGCGCCGCCCCTGGATCTCCCCGGATGCTGGCCCCATGTGCTCGGAGGGCACATCGATGCGCACGTTCTGGATCGGCTCCAGCAGCTTCACATCCGCATCGATCAGCGAGCGGTGCACGGCCTCGCGGACCGCAGGGATCACCTGCGCCGGACCGCGGTGGATCGTATCCTCATGCAGCTTGGCATCGTGCAGCCGGAGCAGCACCCCCTGGACGGGCTCGCGCGCGAGTGGCCCGTCATCGAGCGCCTCCTCGACACCCTCGATGACGAGCTCCATCGTCTCGTTGAGGTACTGGATCCCCTTCGTCGCATCCACGAGGATGTTAGAGCCGTAGATCTGCTCGACCCCCTGGGCGGTGTCCTTGTCCATCCCCAGCTCCATGAGCGCCTCCCGCCGCTCCAGCTCGGGGCCGCCCATCGCGATCTCCCCTCGCTTGATCGCATCGATGATATCATCCGTCAACGGCTCGGCGGTGATGTAGAACTTGTTGTGACGGTTCGGCGAGACCCCCTCGACCTCCGCGGAGACCGTCTGCGGCGCCTCCCGGTAGACCACGATCGGCTCGCCGGTGTGCACCGGCAGCCCCTGGTTCTTCTGGATCCGCTGGGTGATGACCTCCAGATGGAGCTCCCCCTGCCCACTGATGAGGTGCTCACCGGTGTCCTCATTGATCTCGATGCGGATCGTCGGGTCCTCCTTCGCGACCTGCTGCAGCGTCTCGATCAGCTTGGGCAGGTCGTCCATCTTCGTCGCCTCGACGGACTTCGTGATGACGGGCTCGGAGATGTGCTCGATCGACTCGAACGGCGTCATCTCCACCGACGAGACCGTCGACCCTGCGATCGCATCACGGAGGCCCGTCACCGCGGCGATGTTGCCCGCTGGGACCCCACGGTCGAGCTCCTCGCGCTCACCGCCCATGAAGATCCCCACCGACTGCACGCGGTTCTGCCCCGCCACGCCCGAGACGAACAGCTCCTGTCCCTTCTTGAGGGACCCACTGAAGAGCCGGCCGGTCGCGACCTCCCCCGCATGTGGGTCCATCGAGATGTCGGTCACCATGAACACGACCTCACCCGCATCGTTGACGTCGGCCATGTCGGTCGCCAGGGTCGTCTCCGCATCCCCCCGCCAGACCCGGGGGATCCGCTGCGGCTGGGCCTCATAGGGGTTGGGGAAGTGCTCGGCGACCATGTCCAGCACCACATCCGACAGCGGGGTCTGCTCATGCAGCGCCTCGCGCTCACCGGCCTGCTCGAGCTCGATGATCTCCGGGAAGCCCACACCCGTCTCGACCATCGACGGTGCGGAGACACCCCACTTGTACAGCGCCGACCCGAAGGCGACGGTGCCGTCCTCGACACTCACCGTCCAGTCGACGTCCATCTCCTCGGTCATCCCGATGATCAGCTCATTCACCGTGGCGATCACCGACTGCAGCCGCTGCTGCATCTCCTGTGGACCCTCCTGCAGCTCGGAGATCAGCCGGTCCACCTTGTTGATGAACAGTGCGGGCTTGACCCCCTCACGGAGCGCCTGGCGCACCACCGTCTCCGTCTGCGGCATCGCCCCCTCCACCGCGTCCACGACGACCAGCGCGCCGTCGACCGCACGCATCGCACGGGTCACATCCCCACCGAAGTCGACGTGACCGGGGGTGTCGATGAGGTTGATCAGGTACTCGGTGTCGTTGTACTCATGCGTCATCGAGACGTTGGCCGCATCGATGGTGATCCCGCGCTCCTGCTCGTCCTCCTCGGTGTCCATCATCAAGCGGGTCGCCTCGCCCTCATCTGCGATCATCCCCGCACCCGCCAGCAGGTTGTCCGACAGGGTGGTCTTGCCGTGGTCGACGTGAGCGGCGATGGCCATGTTCCGGATCTGGTCCGGCTTGTCCATCAGCTTCTCACACTGTTGTACGATTTTGCTCCGTCGGCCCATTATGCGCCCAGCTTCCCGAAGCACCGGCAAAAGGGTAGTGCTTTGACGGTTCCACAGGCCGACGCAAGAGTCATTGCGCGGTCGGTGTGAGCATCTGTATCATGGAGGTGAACGTGCGACGTGGCGCTCCCCCGGGACCCTTCCTCTCGGCGGCAGAGATGCTGGAGACACGGTACGACGTCGAGACACCGGTGTACGTGACCGTCGCAGAGGACCCCGACACCCGCACCCACGTGGTCCACTACCGGGAGCATCACGAGGTGGTCATCTCCGCCGCGGCGGTCTCGAGTGCGATGGCGCGGGAGCTGATCCTGCACGAGTTCGCACACGTGGTGCGCAACGAGGAGGGCCACAGCTCACATCATCTGGAGACGACGGAGGCGGTGATGATCGGTGCCGCCGGTCGGCACGTGCCGCGGCCGAAGCTCATCCACTGCTACCAGATCGCCAACCACATGCGCGACATCTACGCGGATGACATCACGCTCGATCTGCTCCCACCCGATAAGCTCATGGCGTATCTCGCCTCCGCCGTCGCGCATGCGGTGTCTGAGGCACCGCACCCCGTGATGGGCCCGCAGTCGCGGCTCGTCTCGCGGGCACCCGACCCCGAGATCACCGCGGTGAACGCGGCCTTCGCGCTGGGTGTCGCACGGCGACACGGTGTCGATCCGGCCGCGCACCGCCTGGAGGCGCTGGCACACGCGGCTGGTGATGATGCACCGCGGATCGACATCGACGCGTTCGCCGACCGGTTCGCGCGGCTGCGTGCGGACCCGAGCACCCGCGAGTACCGGCGGGCGCTCGTGGAGACGATGCAGACGTATCTGTGGCCCTCACCCCAGCAGCGCCAGGCTGCGGACTGATGTCGCAGCGCTGGCTGCGGCGGGTCGGGATGATGGCCGTGGCGGGCTTCATCGCCGCCGTGCTGGCGATCGGGGGCTTCCGGTACACCCTGGCGGCCGCGGTCGGCCCCGTGCTGATCGCAGCGAGTGTGGCGCTGGCGATCCAGCTGATGAACGAGTGAGACGACCTAGCGCGCTGCCG
Source organism: Haloquadratum sp. (assembly GCA_031580685.1). Classification (GTDB taxonomy): domain Archaea; phylum Halobacteriota; class Halobacteria; order Halobacteriales; family Haloferacaceae; genus Haloquadratum. The sequence continues at coordinate 5,640 of JAVLBV010000036.1, forward strand.
CCGCGACGCGCTCCTTCTCCTCCTTCTGCGCGACCGCGTGCGACTGCACGTTGTTCTCTGCGGCACCGATCAGCACCGACGCGAGCGCCTCACCCGCGCTCTGTGGGGACTTGTACGCGCTCTTCTGTGTCCCCTCGGCGATGAACTTCAGGGCCTGATCCACCCGGCGCTGTGGGGCGACATCGACCGCCTGCGGCACGGAGATGCCCCCGTACTTCAGCCGGACGGTCTCCTCACGGGGTGCGGCGTGCTCGATCGCCTGCACGAGCACCTGGACGGGGTGCTCACCGGTGCGGGATTCGATGAGCTCGAACGCCTCCCGGACGATCCGGGTCGTCCGCTGCTTCGCACCCGTGTTCTCCTGGCTCCGCATGAGCCGGTTGATCAGCCGCTCGACGATGCTGATCTCGGACTTCTGGAACTGCTTGTTCGCATGCCGACCCATCGTGTGTGCGATGGGGGTCACACTCAGATAGCGGGCGGTCGAGGGGTCGCCGTACTCGATCTCGCTGACGTCCCACTCCCCGAACAGCTTCGCCGCCGGTGCGGCCTGTGCTTCCTCGGTCGGCTCCTCGTCATCTGCGCTCATCAGCGGACCGGCTTCTCCGCGTTCCCGCGGACGAGCTCGAGCAGCGACACCCCGTTGACCTGCTCGACCTTGTAGTTCACCCCGGAGAGGTCGCCCATCGCACGCCCCTTCGCACCACCGATCCCCGCGATGGTGACCTCGTCGTGCTCATCGATGAAGCTGATCGCCCCATCGCCCGGGCAGAACGCCGTCACCTGCTTGCCGTTCTTGATCAGCTGCACCCGCACGCACTTGCGGATCGCCGAGTTCGGCTGCTTCGCCTCGATACCGACCTTCTCGAGGACGATGCCCCGCCCCTGGGGTGCGCCCTCGAGCGGGTCTGACTTCGAGCCGAGCCCCCGCTCACGCCGGGCGTAGGTCGAGTCGGACCACCGGCGCTTCTGGCGGTCCTGTTTGAGTTTCCGCGCTGCGTACTTTCCGTTGGCCATCGTGCACCCGGCTACCCGACGGATATATTTAAACGGTGTCTTTCGCAGGCCCCCGATCAGGCGAGCTGGACGTCGTCGATCGCATGATGCCGCGCCGCCAGCGTCCGTGCGAGGCCGATCGTGCGACCCCCACGACCGATCGCGACCCCCCGGTCCGCAGCAGCCACCTCCACGTATGCGACGGTGACCCCGCCCTGGGTGCTCACCAGCACGTGCTCGACGGCGGCGGGCGCGAGGGCGTTGGCGACGAACCGGGCGGGGTCATCCGCACCCTCGATCACCTTCACCTCCGTGTCGATCGCCGACTCGACCGCACGCACGTGCGCCCCATCGGGTCCGATCGCCGCACCCATCTCGCCAGGGTCGACGACGATGACCACCCGCTCATCGAGCACGACACAGTCGGTCACACTGGCGCCGGTCATGTCCTCGAACGTCGTGAGGTAGCCACGGGCACGGTCGGTGAGCGTGCGCCCCATGTCGGCTCAGTCGTCGGACGGTTCGGGGGCCCCTGCGGGCCGACTCCCCATCCGGAGCTTCACATCACCGGTGCCGATCGAGACGGGCTTGCCCACGATCACGTTCTCGATGACGCCATCGAGGTCATCCGCCTCGCCGTGGACCGCCGCATCCAGCAGGTGGTTCACCGTCACCTCGAAGGCGGCGCGCGCGAGCACCGACTCCTTCGACCCCGAGATGCCGTGCCGACCGATCGACTCGATCGTGCCGGTCGTCGTCATGATGTCCGCGACCAGCATCAGGTGGCGGACGTTGACATCATCCAGCCCCTGCTCGCGCAGGGTGTTCATCGTCTCATCGATGATCGCCTCCCGGGCGGCCTCGATGCCGAGGGTGCGGTGGACCTCGTGGATGTTGTTGCTCGTCGAGCGCGTCGCATCGACCCCCTCGATCTCCAGTGCCGTCCCGAACGCAGAGCCCTCGGTGTACAGCACGTACTCCTCACCATCGGTGAGCTCGTTGTCCTCCCGGCGGATGACCACCCGCGAGATGTTCTTGTGCCCCTTGAAGACGATGTCCCGGAGCTCCTCGACGAGCTGCAGCAGCTGGCGGTAGCTGGGTTCCTCCGGGCCGAACTCGATGACGAGTCCGTCCCGATCGGGCGCCACATCCAGCGCATCGGCGATCTCATCGGCGATCATCGCCGCCACCTCGGTCGCCCCGTCCACCTCGGGCCACCGCTCCAGCAGCGTCTCCTCGTTCAGGTCGACCCGCACGAGCATGTCCGCCACGTTGGTGGAGATGCTGCCGAGGGCGAGGATCCGCGTCGCCTCCATCTGCCAGACGACCTCGTACGCCTTCGCCTGGTCGCTGGCGTGCTCGCCCTCGAGGTAGACGGTCATCATCGGGGTGTCGGGGGTCTTGCGCGCATCCACCAGCTCGATCAGACGCGGCAGGCCCTGGGTGACATCGATCTCCGCGACACCCGCGTAGTGGAACGTGTTCATCGTCATCTGCGTGCCCGGCTCACCGATCGACTGCGCCGAGACGGTGCCCACCGGGTCATGCGCGTCCACCCGGGTCTCCTCATAGCGCGCACGGACCGCCTGGATGATGTCCGCCGCATCCGCATCGGAGACGTCATCCCGCGCAGCGATCGCCGTCGCGATCCGGAACTGCAGGCTCTCTGGGAGCCCGCTGTCGGTGATCATCGACCGGTGCGCCGCACTCACGTCCGCCAGCGGCTCAGTCATCGGACTCGACCCCCGCCCGCGCATCGACGACGGTCGGCCCGGCGTACTCGGAGATGTTCGTCGGCTGCACGTGCGGCTGCAGGAACGCCTCGCGGTCCGCATCCGATCCGAACTCCGCGGCGATGATCCGGTCGGCGATCGCCTCGACATCGATCGGGGTCTCCTCACCGGAGGCGACCTTCACCGGGGAGGTGCCGTCCTCGCCGAACTCGAACTGCACCACCCGTCCCGAGGTGTCACGCACCGTCCCGTCGTACTGCGCCTCGAGCTCACTCAGCGCGTTGATCAGCCGGCGCTGGAGGTACCCCGACTTGGAGGTCCGCACCGCCGTGTCGACGAGCCCCTCGCGACCACCCATCGCGTGGAAGAAGAACTCCCGCGGGGTGAGCCCACCGCGGTAGCTGTTCTCGACGAAGCCGTGCGCGTCCGCCGAGAGGTCCCCGCGCCGGTAGTGGCTCAGGGTGCGCCCCTCGTAGCCGCGGTTGATCCGCTCACCGCGCACCGCCTGCTGGCCCACACACCCGGCCATCTGCGTGAGGTTCAGCATCGACCCACGGGCGCCCGAGCGCGCCATCACGACGGCGGGGTTGTCATCCGAGAAGTGCTCCTCGGCGATCTTGCCCGCGCGGTCGCGGGCGCGGCCCAGCTCCTGCATGATCTTCATCTCCAGCGTCTCATCGACGGTCCGCCCGGGGAGGGACTCGAGCTCTCCATCCGAGTAGATCTGGATCACCTCATCCACCTGGTCGTACGCCTCGGCGATCACCTGGTCGACCCGCGCGCTCTCGGAGGGCGGGATCGACTCATCATCGATCCCGAACGAGAAGCCGAAGTGCATGATCGCCCGCATCGCCAGCGTGGAGACCTCGTTGATGAAGATGCGCGCACGCGTCTTCGAGTACTCCTTCGCCAGCTGGTCGACGACCGCCCCACCGAAGGCGCCCACGGCGTCCTCGTCGATCGTCCCCGAGCGCAGCTGTCCATCGACGATCTCGACGGTGTCGCCCGTCGAGGAGGTGAACTCCGCGGCGAAGTCCGGCGGCAGCAGCTCGCTGAACAGCTGCTTGCCGGTCCACATCGGCTCGTCGGTCTCCCCGTCGACCTCCGCAGGCTCCGGCAGCGTGTCGATCCGCGTCGCACGCAGCAGGTCGAGCGCCTGCGTCTCGGTGAAGTGCGTCTCGCCGTTCGTGAGCAGGTAGGTCCCCGAGATGTGGTCCTGGATCGCCCCGATGATGTTCTCCCCGAAGCGCGGGCTGAGCAGCTGCTCCTGCACCCGCATCAGCACGCGCGCCTCCGCGCGGGCCTCCTCGGTCTGCAGCGCGTGCATGTTCATCTCATCCCCATCGAAGTCCGCGTTGTAGGGTGGGCAGACGACCGTGTTCAGCCGGAACGTCTTGTACGGCATCACGACGACCTCATGCGCCATGATCGACATGCGGTGCAGCGAGGGCTGGCGGTTGAAGATCACGATGTCCCCATCGATCAGGTGCCGGTTGACCTCCCAGCCGATCTCCACCTTCTCCGCGAGCTCGACGCAGTTCTTCTCGGTCACCTTCAGCCGGCGGCCGTCCAACCGCTTCACGTAGTTCGCACCGGGGTGGCCACCGGGGCCGTTGCGGACGTACTGTCGTGCCCGCTCGAGGTTGCGCTCGCTGACGTTCATCGTCTGGGTCATCTCCGGACGTGCGCGGTGGCGGTCTCGTACGCGTCGAGCCGCTTGCCGATCCCCCCCG
>JAVLBV010000037.1:0-10098 GCA_031580685.1 Haloquadratum sp.
AGGTGTCCTTGATGTCCTCGGGCAGCTCCGTCCAGTCATCGACGCCCGCGCGGACGTCGACGTCCGGGCGGATGTACGGGATGATCTCGTTGACGTCGACCTCGCTGAGGTCGGGCTGGCCCGGCCAGTCCGTCGGCATCGGCATCGCGTTGAACAGCTCGAGCGCGCGCAGCCGCCGCTGCAGCATCCACTCGGGCTCGTCCTTGTCCTCGGAGATCAGCCGGATCGTCTCCTCGGTCAGCCCCTTCTCCGAGCGGAACGCCGACCGCTCGGTCTTCTTGAAGTCGAAGCGTGCCTCCGTGTCCGTCTGCCGTAGATGGTCTTGATCTGAACTCATGATTATGCGGTGTTGTAAACCTCGTCGCGGACCCAGTCGTAGCCCTTGTCCTCCAGCTGCAGCGCGAGGGATGCGTCCCCGCTCTTGACGATCCGGCCGTCCAGCATGATGTGGACATGGTCGGGTTCGACGTACTCCAGGATGCGCTGGTAGTGGGTGATCTGCAGGATGCCAGCGCCCACCTCATCACGGAGGGCGTTGATGCCCACCGACACGTCCTGCAGACGGTCGATGTCCAACCCGGAGTCGATCTCATCGAGCACCGCCACCGCCGGCTCGAGGATCGCCGCCTGCAGCACCTCGTTCTGCTTCTTCTCGCCGCCGGAGAAGCCCGCGTTGAGATACCGCTGCATGAACTTCTCATCCATGTCGAGCATGGCCATCTTCTCGCTCATGATCTCCTGGAAGTCCATGACGCTGACCTCCCCATCGTCCCAGTCGCCCTCCATCGGGGAGGTGTCGTAGCCCGACTCCTCCTCCTCGGGCTCCTCGCCGGTCAGGAGCGCGGTCTGCTCCTCGAGCTTGGCGTTGAGCGCGGTGCGGAGGAAGTTCGTCATCGTCACCCCCTCGATCTCGGCGGGGTACTGGAAGCCCAGGAAGATCCCCAGCGCAGCCCGCTCGTTCGGCTCGAGCTCCAGCAGGCTCCATGTGCGGTTCTCCGCATCGAGGGAGATGTCGTCGGGGACGTCGTGGTCCTCCAGATGCAGGACGATGTCGCCCTCGGTCACCTCGTAGGCCGGGTGCCCGGCGACGATCTTCGCCGTCGTGGACTTGCCGGAGCCGTTCGGTCCCATCAGTGCGTGGATCTCGCCGGAGTTGACGGTGAGGTCGACCCCGCGGAGGATGTCCTCGCCACCCTCCTCAGCCACGCGTGCGTGCAGATTCGTGATCTCTAATGTCGCCATGTGTTGGAATAATCCTCAACAGGATACATCGGGGAGACGCGCATAATGGTTACGCATGACCACCCTTCGAGTTCCCGAATCGGAAATGAATGTTGTCGAATCGGAAAGTCCGCGCCTCAGGCGGAGGGGGCGAGCAGCTCCTCGGCACGGTCACGGTCGGCGGGGTAGCCCACATCGATCCGCCACCCCTCCATCCGGATGGCATCGATCGTCCGCCCCGACCGGATCAGCAGGTCGATCGCGTCGCTGATCTCGAGCTCATCGCGACCCGAGGGTTGGACGAGGTGACACGCGTGGAAGATCGCCGGGCTGAACGTGTAGAAGCCGGTCATCACGAGGTTCGAGGGGGGGTCCTCGGGCTTCTCGACGACCGCGGTGACCTCCCCGAACTGGTTGGTCTCACAGACCCCATACCGGGAGGCCTCCTCCATGGGCACCTCCTCGACGAGGAAGGCCGCATCGGCGCGGTCCTCACGCTGGCGGTTCACCACGTCCGCGAGGTTCGCATCGAAGATGTTGTCACCGAGGATGAGCATGAAGTCCTCATCGAGGTGCTGCTCGACCGTCAGCAGGGCGTCCGCGAGCCCCCGTCGGTGCCGCTGGTGGGCGTAGGTGATCGGCACCCCGTCGAAGCTGTCGCCGTAGTGCTCGATGATCACCTCCTTGCGGTAGCCGACGACCACGTACAGCGCGGTCGCCCCGAGCTCGACCAGCTGCTCGAAGCAGTGCGTCAGGATCGGCGCACCCGCGACGCTGACCATCCCCTTGGGCTTCTCGTCCGTCAGCGGCCGCAGGCGCGTCCCCTCGCCGGCCGCCAGCACCACGGCGTCCATACCCCATCTGGCGACCCCCGGGGCTTAATGCTTCAGAAGAAGCTCTCGAGGCCGGTCTGCTCTTGGCCCGAGCGGACCTCATCCCACCGCATCCCCAGCGCCTCGATGATCCGCTCGATCGGTGCGCGGACGGTCTTCTCGAGCATCTGCTCGTAGTCCACCGCGAACGTCTCGGGCACCTCATCCGCGTACTCGAAGCAGATCACATCGGGGTCCCGCTTGAACTCCGCGTAGACGGGGTCCTGCGCGGGGTCGATCGCCCCGTCGGCCTCGAGGCGACGGAAGAACGCGGGGTGGACCTTCCGCAGGTACACCCGCTTGGGCTTCGATCCGCGGGCGAAGGAGGTGCCCAGTACGGCGTTGGCGTACTGTGCGCCCCGGACGTGCGCGGTGGCGGTCTCGTACGCGTCGAGCCGCTTGCCGATCCCCCCCGGGATCGCGACCGCATCGAGGTCGACCGTCCCCGCCTCGAAGTCCCCGATCACCTCCTGCAGGTAGGTGACGATCACATCCAGGTCCTCCCCGTAGACGATCTTCTCGATCACCTCGCGCTGGACCTGCTTGGTGATCGGTGCGATGTCCGAGCGCTTGTACTCGAATCCGGTGATGTCGATGCTGTCGACGTCCTGGCCCTCCTTCCAGATGATGTGGCCGGCGTAGCGCTTCTTCTTGCCCGCCTGGAAGAACCGGCGGTACAGCTTCTCGAACTCGATCTGGAAGCGGTGCTCCTCGGCGTTGAGCACGCGGTCCGCGAAGGCATCGTACGCCTCGTTGAGGTGGTCCTCGATCGCGAAGGACCGCTCGATGGCCGTGGCCTTGTCCATCGACGCACCCAGCTCGATCATCACCGAGTCGGTGTCACCGTAGACGACGGTGTGGCCCATCTCGCGCGTCGCCTCGGCGGTGAAGGCGATGACCTCCCGGCCCGTCGCGGTGACGGCCGCCGCACTGTCGCGGTCGTACAGCCGGAACCGCGCCCACCCCGAGACCCCGTACAGGCTGTTCATGATGATCTTCACACTGGCCTGCTGCTGGTCGAAGCGGGCGTACTCGGCCGAGCCGACGGGGTGTGTATCACGCAGCCGCTTCTTCTCCTCCCGCTCGGTGAGCAGCTCATCGACCATCTCGCGCATGATCCCGTCGGGCTCCTTGCGGAAGTGCTGGCCCGTGGGGGCGGTGTAGGTGGGCCCCTCGTACGACGCGGGGTCGACACGGGTCTCCGGGCTGGCATTCATCGTCACCATCGACATCGGATACAGGCTCTTGAGGTCGAGGACGCTCACCATCTCGCGGACCCCGCTGATCGGGTCGAACACCGCCCCACCCTCGAAGTCCTCGGCCTCCTGGCGGCCCTTCGACGGCAGCACGAACTTGCCGAACGCCTTGTGCAGCACGAACATGTCGACCGCATCGCCTGGGGTGGGCGCATCCTCCAGCTTGCACCCCACGAAGGCGGCCACCTCCCGCCAGAAGGAGATGATCTGCTGCTTGCGGTCGAGGGCGACACACAGCTCCACATCGCGGAGGTTGTACTCGATCAGCCGACCCGGGTCCTGCTCCCAGAGGTCCCCGATCGCACCGCTGTAGCGCTCCTTGCCCACGCCGAGTTCGACCTCCCCGACCGCGTCGAGCCGGTATGAGTCCAGCTCCGACAGCTGCGTGCGCTTGTACGCGTACAGCAGGTCGAAGACCACCCGCCCCTTCACGTCCGGACCACCCCACCCCGAGCGCCACACCTCATCGACACGCGAGAGGCGGTCACCCCGCAGGTCGAGCGATGAGTCCGCAGCGAGCTGCCGCATCCGGTCCAGCAGGTACGGCAGGTCGAAGTCATCGAAGTTCCAGCCGCTGAGGAGGTCGGGGTCGGTCTCATCGAGATAGTCGACGAACGCCGCGAGCATCGCATCCTCCGCTTCGAACCGGCGCAGCTCGACCGACAGCGGCTCATCGATGGGCACGTACTCGGGCAACGCGTCCGGGATCGTCGCCCCGGTGGGCGGCTGGACCACCCAGATGACGTACTGATCGGTGCCGCTGTCGTGCGAGGTCAGACAGAGGATGGGCTCCTCTCCATCCTCCGGGAAGCCGTTGCGGTCATCCACCTCGATGTCGAACATGCAGACGTGCACCGGGGTGTCCACCTCGGCGGGCTGCAGCTCGCTGTGATGCACCTCGAGGACGCCATCCGCACCCCGACGGGCGGGCACGCGCACCCCACCCGTGAGGTCCTTGTCGATCAGCAGCCGGTTGGGGAAGAGGATGTCCGCCTCGAAGTGGTCGAACGCATCCCGGATGCTCCCCACATCCCGCGGGGTGCGGGTGTACACGCGCACGAGCGCCTCGCCCCGGATCGAGGTGTACCCGGGCTCGGTGCGGACGATCTCCGGCCGGTCGAGGCTCCGCTCGCTCAGGCTCGCCGCCGGCACGTAGAAGTACGGCTCGAAGCCCAGCACCCGCACATGCTCGGCGGTGCCGTCGGCCTGTCGGCCGAACAGATGGATGATCGGCTGCTCTGTGCCCGCGTCCTCCTCGATCGTGTAGTCCACCTGCACGACCCCGATCGCGATGTGCTCGGCCATCGGCTCGGCCACGGGCTGGGTGGAGGCCGTCTCCCCCGATGGCCCGTCGGCGCCGGCGACCGCCTCGGCCTCCCCCGCGGGACGCTCATCATCGGGCGCCCCGAAGTTGCCGAGTCCGGTCTGTCCCATGTACCCATCCGAGGGAACAGGGTGTAAAAGAGGCGGCGGTCACCGCCCGCAATAGCTATACCATGCGATATCATACCATGGGCACGATGGAGGAATCCACCGATCAGGAGTTGGCGCGTGCGGAGGTCCCTGTGCCCGTGCCGGCGGTCGACCGCATCGAGGCGTACGAGGTCGATGAGGGGGTCGTGCTGTACGATCCGCAGAACCCCCTCGCCTGGTTGGAGACATCCGCGCCGGTGGACCTGACCCTGCTGCGCTGAGACGACCCGTGAGATCGTGATGCGTGATGATGACCAGCAGCGCTGGCCACACGAGCCGGAGATCGCCACCGAGTGGCCCGGCATGGGCACCGAACGGTGGCCCGATGAGCCCCCGGCGGTGGCGGACGACGCGGCGGTCCCGGTGGGGATCGACCCCGAGACGGGGCGTCGGTTCATCGCCGCGGCGGTGTATGCGAACGTCGCACTCGCGGGACTGGCGATCGGGGGGCTGCTGATCGGGACGCGGGGCGCCTGGGGGTGGGGCAGCCTCGCGGTGACGGTGGGCGTGGGTGCGGTGCTGCAGCTGGCCCGCATCGTCCGCACTCAGACACAGGAGTGATGCCCACCCGCACCTGATGGGGCGGTAGATGAGGCTGGGACGCACCACCGACGGGCAGACCGTGGAGATCCTCAAGCGGTCCACCTCCGCGGTGCTGGTCCGCGTGCTCGCGGATGACCAGCTGCGGTACGTCCCCCATGCGACGATCGCCACAGACGGGGAGACGGAGGCGGATGCGGGGGCCGCACCGCTGCATGTGCAGGTGGCCCGTGCGGTCGCACACGCGGGGTTCCTCACCCCGCAGGCGCTGATCGAGACGACCGGACGCTGTGAGTCGGACCTGACGGCGGTGACGGACCACCTCGTGCGGACAGGGGTGCTCCAGCGGCGCCGGGTGGGGGGCGTCGTGGGCTACGAGCCTGCGGACGGGCCCACCTGACCGGCGTCTGCGATGACCGACCGGTTCGAGTGGGGGTCCTTCTCCACACGGATGACCCGGTCGGCCGCACCGATCAGCTCCGCATCATGGGTGACGATCAGCACCTGTGGGACACCGATCTCCCGCATGGCATCGATGAGCGCGCTGAGCTGGCGGACGTGTCCACGGTCGAGGAAGACGGTGGGCTCATCCAGGATCAGTGGGGGCAGCTCCGTGGTGCCCGTCGCCCCCTCCGCGAGCAGCTGATAGATGGCACACCGGAGTGCGAGGTTGAACACCGCCCGTTCACCACCCGACAGCTGGGTGGGCGACAGCGGGGTGCCGTCGTTCTGCCGGACCGTGATCGCATACGTCGGATCGAGCTCGATGCCCGCGTACGCATCGTTCCCGTACACCAGCTGGAACATCTCGTTCAGCAGCCGTTCGAGCACCTGCAGATGGGTGCTCCGGAGGTCCTCCCGGAGGGTCTCATACAGCGTCTCCAGCTCGCCGACCTCCTCGGCGATCGCGGTGAGCTCATCGCGGGTCCCCACGCGTGAGCCGCGTTCCGCGCGCAGCGTCCGCAGACGCTCGCGCATCCCCACCAGCTCACCACGCCGCTCGGTGAGCTGGTCACGCTCACCCTGCAGGATGCTGAGCTGCGTGTCGACCTGCGTGAGGTAGCCCCTCGCCCGCTCCAGCGTCTCGCGGGCGCTCTCCAGCGTGGCCGCATCCAGCCGCTCTGCGAGCGCCTGCGCCTCCGACCGCAGCTCCCGCAGCTCCCCGCGCTTGTCCGTGAGCCGGTCCTCGACGAGGTCGCGCTCCCGCGTGGCCGCGCCCAGTCGCTCGGTGGCCTGCTCCCGGGCAGCCTCTGCGGTCGCCGCCTCCTCGACCAGCTCCCGGTGCGCCTCCACGCCCGTCCGGAGCCGGTCCGCCGCATCCACCCCCGCGGCCGCAGCCTGCACCGCCGCGCTGACCTCGGGCCGCCGCGCGACGAGCTCGGCGCGGGTCTCCGCCAGCGCCGCCGCCTCCGCCTCTGCCGCATCCAGCTCCGCCTGCTGGGCATCCAGCCGACGGGTCTCGTCGTCGAGCTGTGTGCGCGTCTGCGTGCACTCGCGCGCTGCGGTCGCCGCCGCGTCCTCGAGCGCGACGAGCTCTGCTGCGGTCCGCAGGCGGTCCCGCAGGGTCGCGATCCGCGTGGTGACGCACCCGAGCTCCCCACGGATGCGGTCCACCTGCCGGCGCAGCTGCCCGCGGTTCGCATGGGCATGGATGGTGTCGGTGGGCTGTCCACAGGTGGGGCATCGCCCCGCCTCGATCAGTCCACGGAACTCCTCGAGTGCATCCTCCGCACCCGCGAGCTCCGCCTGGAGTGCGGCCTCATCCCGCTCGTAGCGGGCATGCGCCCGCTGGAGCCGTTCGCGGTGGGTCGTCCACCCCTCCGCGGGGGTCGGTGCAGCGGCGAGCAGCTGTCGGATGACCTGTCGACGGGCGGTCCACACCCGGTGGTCGCCGCGGCGCTCGGTGACCGTCTCCGCCAGGGTGTCCCGCTCGCGTCGGATGCGCTCGGTCCGCGCGGCGAGCTGCTCCGTCTTGTCGATCTGCTGTCTGCTCTCGCTGATGAGCCGGGTGAGCGCAGCCCGCGCCGTGGTGTGCCGCTGGAGCGCCGTCTCCCGGAAGGCGGTCGCGACCGCCGCCGCCTGGGCGACCCACCCCTGGTGCCGCTGCACCCCCGCCGGTGCGGACACCCCCAGGGCGGCGAAGGCGGCGTCCCGCGCGGTGACGGCCCCCGCCAGCGCCTCCTGCTGGTCGCTGCGGGCCGCATCGAGCTGCTCGCGGCGCTGCTGCAGCTCGCGCACCGCCCCCTCAGCCGCGGTGACCGCCTCGACGAGCGCCTCGTGTGCAGCGACGTCCGCCTCGTAGGCGTCGATCGTCGACTCCGCCTCATCGGCCGCCTGCTGGGCACGCTCGCGCTGCTCGTCGTAGTGGGTGATCCGCTCCTCGGTCGCCGCGAGCTCGGTGTCGAGCTGCCCGACCGCGGCATCGGGCTCTGCGGCCGCCAGTGGGGCGATCTGGGCGTCCAGCTCCTCGATCCCCCCGGAGATGCCGGTGATCGCATCACCCACCGCGAGACCCGCGCTGCGGGCGCGATCGCGGTAGCGCTCGAGCGTGCCCAGCTGCAGGAGCGTGTCGATCATCCGCTGGCGCTCGGTGGGCGTCGCCTCGATCAGCTTGTTGATCTCCCCCTGGCGGACGTACGCGCAGTTGCGGAAGGCGTCGACGTCCATCCGGAGCAGCTCCTGCACGTGCGCACCGATGGCACGGGTCCCCTCGATCTGCCGGTCAGGGCTCTCGAGCGTCGCCGTCGTCGTGGCCACGCCGGATGCGCGACGGCGCAGCTCGCGGTAGATCGTGAGGGGGGCGTCCCGGTGACGCAGCTGCAGCTCGACCACCGTCGCGTCCGCGCCGGTCGTCATCACCGCATCGAGCGTGTCATCCAGCGCTGGCGAGCCGTAGAGGCTGAGGAAGCACGCCTCCAGCAGGGAGGACTTCCCCGAACCGTTGAGCCCGTGGATCACCGTCACACCCGGACCGAGGGTGACCTCGACGTCAGCGTAGGGTTTGAACTGCTCCAGCCGCAGCCGCTCGAAGTGCACTAGCTCCCCCCGTCCGCATCATCCTCCGACAGCATGTGGCTCACCCGCTCGCGGACGGTCGTGTCCGGGACCGTCCCGTCGCGGATCACCCCGTCGATCGCCGCGGTCTGTGCGGAGAGCTCCCGCCGTGCGAGCGCTGCGTCCACGGCCGCATCGGGGTCGGCGAACGTGACCGGCTCCGTCGAGGTGGGACGCTCCGACAGCGCGCGGCGGTCGACCACCCGCGTCAGCAGCGCACCCGCCGCCTCGGCGACCTCCTCGATCGCAGCGGGTGCGACCGGCGACCCGGCGCCGGTCAGCTCGACGACGACGACCGCATCCGCCACCGGATGCGATGCGACCACCTCCGTCACCCGCTCGAGCCCCTCCCCCGATGCGAGGGGGACCTCGATGAACGCGAAGGGCCGTGTCTCGATGGTGCGCCGACGGATCTCGACGTCGGGATCGGTGGTGACGACGTTGTAGCCCCGGGGGGCCACCTCGCTGGCGGAGACCCGCTCGGTGGACCCACAGTAGGTCACCCAGACACCCTCGACGGTCTCGATCCCCGGGACGTGGTTGTCCCCGAGCAGCAGGACGTCCAGGTCGATCGGGGCGGCCTCCAGCAGCGCCGTGGTCTCCACCTGGGCGTGGGCGAACGGTGAGAACAGGCCGTGGGCGACGAGCGCCCGCCGGGGGGCGTCGGTCGGCTCGCACGCACCCACCGCACCCGCGAGGTCGCGACTGCGGTGGTCCACCCCATACACCGCAAGGTCCCCGAGGTGCCGCGGTGTGGGCCCCAGCCGCTCCGCGAGGCCCAACCGCGCCAGCAGGTCCAGCCACTGGGTGTCGTGTCGCGCCTCGTGGTTGCCCACGATGGCGAGGAAGGGGATCGCCGCGGCCGCCAGCCGCTCGAGCGAGCCGATCGCACCCACGAGCGCATCGATGTCCGGCCGCCGGTCATGGAAGAGGTCCCCCGCGTGGATCACGGCGTCGACCTCCATGGTGATCGCGGCATCGACCACCTGGTCGAACGCCGCCTGGAAGTCCGCGGCGCGGGTGCCAGAGTGGTACTGGCGGTAGCCCAGGTGGGTGTCCCCCGTGTGGATCACCCGTACCATACCACCGGTACCCGAGTGGGGATGAAAACGGTTCCGCGGGTGACTACAGCCGCAGCGAGTACGAGCGCTTGCGCGCATCGGTGAAGACGATCTGGCGGTCGATCGCCCCCACCGCATCCAACCGGTCGACCGCATCCCGCACGGTCCGGGAGGGCAGCAGCGTCTCCGCGCACAGCTGCGCCGGCGTCAGTCGCTCATGCTGATCCAGCACCTTCGCCACGAGCTTCGCGCTCGGGGGCAGCTCCCGGATCGGCTCCCACCGTCCTGCCGCCTGTTGGCTCTGTTGCATACAGGAGTGCACGGTATGTACTGTAATAATATTTACTCTCCTGGTGTATTACTATCAGACATGAGCCGGCGGGGGTCGAACACCCCCCACCCGTTGTCCCACATGACCACCGCAGACGGGAGGATCAGCAGTGTGGTGAGGTACGAGTACAGCACACTGAGGGCGATGAGCAGCCCGAACTGCCCGAGCACCGGCACCAGTGCGACGACGAGCACCCCGGTGCCGGAGGTCGTGGTGATCATGCTGCCCGTCAGGGCCCCTCCGGTGCCCACCACGCTCACCGTCAGCGCATCGAAGAGGTCCGCCGCCTG
>JAVLBV010000038.1:0-9917 GCA_031580685.1 Haloquadratum sp.
CCAGATGTCCTCGCGCAGCCAGCGCTCCAGCGGCTTGTCGTCAGCGACCCCCCGGAACAGCGTCATCGCCGCGTGGGTGTGGGCGTTCACGAGCCCCGGCATCACCACGGCGTCCGTGGCATCCACCACCCGGTCGATCGCGTACGTCTCGCCGGCTGTGGGCCCGACCGCATCGATCAGCCCCGTCTCCTGGTCGACCACCACGTCCGCGCGCAGGAGCTGCATGCTCGAGACGAGCACCTCGCCCCCCGCGATCAGCAGCCGCGTCATGCGTGCACCGATGGGGACCGCGCGCATGATTGCTTCGACACCGCGTGTCGAACGAAACTGGTACGTAGACCCACCAGGACGATGGGGTATGCGCGTGGCCATCCCCAACAAGGGCCGGCTCCACGACCCCACCCTCTCGATGCTCGAGCGGGCGGGGCTGCCGCTCGATGCGCACGCCTCTCGCAAGCTGTATGCGGACACCGTCGACCCCGCGGTCTCGGTGCTGTTCGCGCGTGCTGCGGACATCCCCGAGTACATCCACGATGGGGCAGCGGTCGCGGGGATCACCGGCCGGGACAACGTCGCCGAGTCCGGCCGGGAGCTCATCGAGCTGCTGGATCTGGGCTACGGTCGGTGTGAGCTGGTCGTCGCCGTCCCCGAGGAGGGGTCGATCGACACCCCGGCACAGCTCGAGGGCGCGACGATCGCGACGGAGTTCCCCACGGTGACCCGTGAGTACCTTGCGGCAGCGGCGCTCGATGCGTCGATCGTGGAGGTCTCGGGCGCGACGGAGCTGACACCGCATGTGGAGATGGCCGATGCGATCGTCGACATCACCTCGACGGGGACGACCCTGCGGATGAACCGACTGCGGCGGATCGACACCGTCCTCGAGTCGTCGGTGGGGCTGTACGCACACCCCGATCATGTGGCCGATGAGACGCTCTCCCAGCTGGTCACCGCCCTGCAGTCGGTGCGGGATGCGCAGGGCAAGCGGTATCTGATGATGAACGTCCCGGGGGACCGGCTGGATGCGGTGCTCGCGGAGATCCCCGGGCTGGGCGGCCCGACGGTGATGGATGTGGCCGATGACGGGACGAAGGCGGTCCATGCGGTCGTCGACGACCGGGACGTCTTCGCGGTCGTCGAGGCGGTGCGCTCGGAGGGTGCGACGGGGATCTTGGTCACGCAGATCGAGCGGTTGCTCGAGTGAGCGGTCAGCCGGGTGCGTTCGCGATGAGGGCGAGCAGTCCGAACCCCACCGTCCCCACGAGCACACTCACCACCATGTGGATGACGACGACCCCCACCGCCCGCCGCCACGGCTGTGCACCGACGGCACGCACGATGCCCACGTCCGCCAACAGCGCCGCGGCCAGCCCCACCGCGGGGTGCACCCCCAGCGGCGTCATCCCCGCTCCGATCGCCGCGACGGCGACCCCCATGCTGACGGCTGTCCGTGGGTCGGCCGCCCCCGTGACGTACCGCAGTGCGACCGCCGCGGTCACCGCGAGGAGGATGACGTAGGCGCCGACGGTCCCGGCGATCGCCAGCCAGCTCACCACCGCGGTGGCCTCACGAGGCGGGCAGTTCGATCAGCCCGAGCTCGCTGAGGCGCGCGGCGATGACGTCCACCGCATCACGCGCGTCCTGCGGGGTCTTGCCCCCTGTGATCACGAGCTTCCCCGAGCCGAACAGCAGCGCCACGACCGACGGTTCCTCCAGGCGGTAGACCAGCCCGGGGAACTGCTCGGGCTCGTACTCGATGTTCTCCAGCCCGAGGCCGATCGCGATCGCATTCAGGTTGAGGTCGACGCCGAGGTCCGCCGACGAGACGATGTTCTGGACGGTGATCTCCGGATCGTCCGGCAGCGGGATGCCCAGGTCGCGGAGCTTCCCGAAGACGATCTCCAGGCTCTCATGGACCGCATCGGTCGACTGCGCGCCTGTGCAGACGATCTTCCCCGAACGGAAGATCAGCGCCGCCGACTTCGGGTCCTGTGTGCGATACACCAGCCCGGGGAACTGCTCGGGGTCGTAGTCGGCCCCCTCGAGGTCCATCGCGACGCTCTGAAGGTCCAACTCCTGCTCGATCCCGGTCGATGCGACGACGTTCTCGATGTTGATCGTATCCTTGGGGTCTGCCATTTATATTACTTAAAAGGCGTGTGGCAGCTAAAAAGGTTGGTACCTGTGCGGCAACACTGATACATCACGCCGGGACACAGCCGGTGTGTATCACCTGGAGTTCGCGGGGACAGACGCCGACGACCCCCTCGCGCTGCTCGAGGCGGCGGCGGTCTGCACCGACCTCACCCGTCTCGCCCCCGGGCTCGCCTCCGCCGCGTCGGTCGTCCCCGAGCGGATGTCGGAGCTCGCGTTCACGCGGGTGTGCTGCCGGCACCTCGGCACGGTCGCACCGGCGGTCGATGCGGCCGTGGCGCTCGTGCGGGAGCGCCCCATCGACCGCACGGGCTCGGTCGCCGTGCGGGCGCACCGGATCCGCGAGCACAGCACCGCCGACACGGCGGCGATCGAACGGGCGGTCGGGGCCGTGCTCACCGAGCGCGGGCACACCATCGACCTCGACGCACCCACCCACACCCTCCGCGTCAGCTGTGGGGCCGACCGGTGGATGCTGGGGTGGGTGATCGCCTCCCGCGCCGGTGGGTACGGCAGCCGCCAGCCGGCGCGTCGGCCCTTCTTCTCCCCCGGCAGCATCGACCCCATCGAGGCGCGCGCCGCGGTCAACATCGCCATCGGCCAGCGGCCGGGTGTGGTGTGTGATCCACTGTGTGGCACCGGGGGGTTCCTCATCGAGGCCGCCGCGATGGGCGCGCAGGTCATCGGCGGCGACATCCGCCCCCAGATGGTCGCCGGCGCCCACGAGAATCTCACGGCGCTGGCGCCCGTGGCCCCCCTCGGCATCTACCATGGGGACGCCTCGGCGATCCCCCTCGCCGGACAGAGCGTCGATGCGGTCGTCACCGACGTGCCCTACGGCCGACAGTCACCCATCGGTGCGGCCACCCAGCGGGCGCTGGTCGCGGCGGTGCTCCCCGAACTCGCCCGCATCACCTCACGCGTGGTGCTCATCTGCGACCGACGGCTCGAGGCCCCCGCGGGCGCGCTGGGGCTGCAGGCGCACATCACCCGCCGGGTCCACCGGTCGCTGACGCGGCATCTGCACCTGTTCACGACCGCTCGATGAGCACGCTCTCGCCCGCCCGCACCCGCGTCCCCTCCTGCACCGCGGGCTCGGCTCCATCAGCCAGCACCACGTCCGCCCGCGAGCCGTAGCTGATGTGCCCGATGCGCTCGCCCCGCTGGACCCGCTGCCCCTCGGTGACGTATGGGTGGATCCGCCGGGCGAACCACCCCGCGATGAGGACCACCTGCACCACGCCGCGGTGGGTCTCGATGTCGATCTCCACCCGCTCGTTCCGTGCGGAGTCCTTGGAGAACGCCGGGCGGTTCGCCCCCGGTCGGTGTGTCACCGCGGTCACCGTCCCCGTGACGGGTGCGCGGTTCACGTGCACATCGGTGACGTTCATGAACGTCCCGATGCGGGTGTGCCCGTCGGTCCGGTCGACCACGCTGATCCGCCCGTCCGCCGGCGCGATCACACCAGCTGCGGGGGGTGCGCGGTCGGGGTCGCGGTGGAACCAGATGACAAGCGGCACCGGCACCGCGAGCAGCATCCCGAGCCGCCAGTCGAGGAGTCCCCCCACGAGGGCCACCGCCCCCAGGAGCCCCACCTGCGGCCAGGTCCCCGGCGAAAGCTGCATCTACGCCTCGACGGAGCCCTGGATCTGCCGGCGGCCCAGCCCCCACGCACCCAGCAGCGCCATCAGGTGGACCACCCCCGCACCCCCCTCGGCGATGCGCAGGTCGGCCTCACCGGCGAGCTGGTGCAGCCGGATGATGTTCTGTTCCCCGTACGACTCGGGGTACGTCGTCGCGACCGACAGCAGCCCGGCGAGCACCTCCGATGGGGTCTGTGCCTCCTCGGTCGTCAGCGTCTCCAGGCCCGCCCGCGCCGTCTCGAGGTCGCCGCCCGCGGCCGCATCCAGCACCGACCGCACCGTCTCGGTGCCGTTGAACGTGCTCAGCACCTCCGTCACCGCCGCGGCCTCGACCGGATCGCCCTGATCCGCCGCCAGCTGCAGCAGCAGCAGCGCCCGGCGGAGGTCCCCGTCGGCCTTCGCGGTGATCACCTGGGTCGCCCCGTCGGTCACCGCGATCTCCTCGGCGGCGAGCACGTGCTCGAGCACGGCCGTCATCTCCGCATCGGTCGGGGCGGGGACCGCCACGCTCACACACCGCGAGCGGATGGGGGCGATCAGGCGGGTGAGCTGCCGGGTGACGATGACGAACTGCGTCGTCTGGTGGTGCTGCTCCATCACCCGCCGCAGCGACTGCTGGAAGTCCTCGCGGATCGCCTCGGCGTTGTCCAGGACGATCGTCTTGAACGCCCCCGATGCGGGCGCCGTCGCGGCCAGCTCCTGCAACACGTGCGAGACCATCGCGCGCTTGGACCACTGGCGCTTGTAGCGGTTCGACTTCCCTCCCCGACGGTACTGCTTGGAGAAGGCGGTCTGCCCGCGGAGGAACCGGCTGAAGCGGGGGTCATCACGGATCTCCCGTTTGGTCCGCTGGAAGAAGTCCGCCACGTTCAGCTCGATCACATCGGCGTCGGGGTCCGCGTGTGTCGCTGCGCCCAGCGCCCGCACCGCCGCGGTCTTGCCCACCCCCGCGGGTCCGTGGATGATCAGGTTGACCGGCTCATCCACATAGCGCCCCAGCTGGGTGCGCAGCCGGGGCTGTGCGAGCTCATCCAGCTCCGGTGCGTACCGGTCGATCCACAGCGGCGGCTTCACGGTCACAGATCGGATGCCAGCTACGAAACAACACCGGTCATGGGTCGATACGGGTTTACCACTGCTGCCGCTGCGTGCACACAGGCATGCGGGTCACATTCCTCGGGACCGCCGGTGCGCTGCCCAGCGTGGACCGGGCGCCGAGTGCGGTGCTGCTCGAGCGGGAGGGCGAGCGGCTGCTGTTCGACTGCGGTGAGGGCACCCAGCGACAGATGATGCGGTTCCGCACGGGCTTCGGCATCGACGTGATCTGCATCTCACATCTCCATGGGGACCACATCCTCGGGCTCCCCGGGCTGCTGCAGACGATGGACTTCAACGGCCGGACCGCACCGCTGGAGCTCATCGCCCCGCCGGGAGGGCAGGCGGCGATCGAGGAGCTCATCGGTGTCGGTGGCTTCAGCCCCTCGTTCCCCCTGCGGATCTCGACGGCGTCCGCCGGCACCCCCGCGGTCGACACCGCCGCATACTCGGTGACGCCGGTGCCGACGGACCACCGTGGTGGCCCCTCGGTGGGGTACCTGCTGCGGGAGGCAGACCGGCTGGGCCGCTTCGACCGCGCGAGAGCCGAGGCGCTGGGGGTGCCACCGGGGCCGCTGTTCGGGCGGCTCCACCGGGGGGAGTCCGTCGAGCTCGCGGACGGCGAGGTCATCCACTCCGAGGATGTCGTCGGCCCCGCCCGCCCCGGCAGACAGGTGCTGTACACCGGCGACACACGACCGGTCGGCGAGCTGGCGGCCATCACCGGCGACCTGGACCTCATGATCCATGACGCGACGTTCACGGATGCGGACGCCGCGCGCGCGGAGACGACCGGGCACTCGACCGCCGCACAGGCGGCCGCGGATGCGGTCGCCAACGGGGCCCACCGCCTGGCGCTGGTCCACCTCTCCTCACGGTACGGGGGCGACACCAGCGGTGTGCTCGCGGAGGCGCGCGCGGTGGCGACGGAGGCCAGCGTGCTGGCGCCCGCAGACGGTGAGACGGTGACCCTGCCGTACCGGGATGCCACCGACGTGTAGGGTATTTACCCCACAGGCCCCTACCCGGGGGTGTGAGCGGCCGCATCACCGCGCTCGACACGGAGATCTTCGGCGTCGACATCCAGAGTGGTGACATCCGCGGGAGCTCCCCCGCGTACGCGCTCGTGGTCATGGGCGCGGACACCGTCGAGCGGGATGTGGTCTCCTTCCGGAAGCTGTGTCGCATGATCAGCAGCAGGACGCCCGCGATCGTCGCGACGGACAACATGTACGAGCTCGCCGCGGACAAGCCGGAGCTGATCCGCTTCCTCGAGGCCCTCCCGGCACAGACGCGGCTGGTGCAGGTCACCGGGGGGACCCGGCCTGAACCCCTCTCGCGCGTCGCCGGCAGACACGGGGTGCCCTACGAGAAGCGGCCCATGGCCGAGGCGGAGGCGGCGGCGCGGCTTGCGGCGGCGAACGTCGGCGCCGTCGTGCGTGCGTTCACCGACACCACCCGGGTGAAGGTCGCCCGTGGACGGTCGATCGGCAAGGGTGGCTGGAGTGAGGACCGCTACGTGCGCAAGATCCACGGGGCGGTCCGGCGACGTGCGCGGGCGGTGGCTGAGAGCCTCGATGCGGCGGGGCTGGAGTACCACGTCGAGGTGACCGAGAAGTACGGCGGGTATGCGAATGCGGTCTTCACGGTGAGCGCACCGCCGGCGGAGATCCCCCTCACCGCCGGCCGACAGGGGGATGTCCGCGTGGAGATCTCCCGCGAGCGACGCGACGGCATCGAGTTCGAGCCGCTGGTGACCCGCCGCGACCCGATCATCGTGGGGGTCGATCCGGGGACGACCACCGCTGCGGCGGCGGTGGGGCTGGATGGGACGCTGCACGCGACGTACTCCTCGCGGACCGATGATGCGGGGGCGCTGACGCGGTGGATCATCGACCAGGGCCGCCCGCTGATCGTCGCGGCCGACGTGGCACGGATGCCAGAGACCGTCGAGAAGCTGCGTCGGAGCTTCGATGCGAAGGGGTGGACCCCCCGCCGGGACCTCCCCATCGACACGAAGCTGCACCGGGTCCGGGACCACCCGTACGACAACGACCACGAGCGGGATGCGCTGGCCGCAGCGATGTTCGCGGTGGATGCGCACCGCGAGCAGCTCGAGACGGTGCGTGAGGCGATCCCGGTGGGTGTGGACCCTGCGGACGTGTTCACCCGTGTCATCGGCAAGGGTGAGGCACTGCCGGCGGTGCTCGACGCGCTGACGGCGGAGGAGGATGAGCCCTCGACGACACAGCGACCCCCGCAGACACCCCGTCCCGCCCTGCAGAAGGAGAACGAACGGCTGCGTGCCCGCAACGGCCGGCTGCGCGAGCAGCTGGAGGCGCTGCAGGAGCGCGTCGAGGAGCATGAGACGACGGTCGCCGCCCTGGAGGCCGAGCTCGCCGACCAGCGCCGGGCAGACCGTCGGGAGGTGCGTGAGCGTCGCAGCGTCAGCCGCCTCGAGCGCGAGCGGGACCGGCTCACCGAGACGCTCGCCGAGCAGCGGGCACACGCGACGACGCTCGAGGAGAAGCTGGAGCGCCTGAAGGAGCTGTGGCGGTTGGACCACGCCGACCTCGCGGCGATCGACAGCGAGCGCGCGCTGGTGTCGGTGAAGCTGGTCGAGCAGTTCACGCACGACGGCCTCGATGCGACGGCCGATGCGGTCGGCATCGTCTCCGGTGACGTCGTCTACCTCCGCGATGGCTCTGGGGCGGGCCGTTCGACCGCAGAGCGGCTGGCCGAGCTCGCCCCCCGGCTGATCATCCGCGACGGCGGCAAGCTCTCGACGGACGCCGATGAGGTGCTCTTCGCAGCGTCCATCCCCATCTGTGAGGCCGCAGCGGTGCCGATCCAGGAGGTCGACGACCTCGCCGTCGCCCGCCGCGAGGACGTCACCGCGGCGATCGCCGACTGGCGGGCCGAGGCGCATGCACGCCGCCGTGCCGACCGGGCGTCGATGGTCGACCAGATCATCTCCGAGCACCGCGCGAACGGCGGTGACGCCTGATCAGCTGAGCTGTCGCCGCAGCACGTAGCTCACGGGCCCGGCGACGGGGACCAGGAACGCCACCGCGGTGAACAGCGTCCGCCACCGGTCCGCCCGCCGGGTGGCATCGAGATACACCCACCCTGGGACGGCCACATGTCCGACGAGGAAGTAGACGCCGAACAGCAGGAACCGCCCCAGCAGCTCGCCGGGGCCGGCGACGGCCCACATCACGACCATCGGGACGAACAGCAGGAGGACCAGCCCCACCAGCAGCAGCGCAGGCGACCGTGTTCGGGCCATATGGTCCCCTGGCGGGGTGTGGCGTTAACCGCTCCGTCCTCGCGGGCCAACAGAAGGACTAAACGCGCGACTCGGCAGTCTGGGTGCATGGATGTCGCCGCCGCGATCCTCAACAACGTGACCGAGGCGGTCACCCCCGAGGAGGTCGACGCGCTCGCTGCGGCACCCGAGGGGAGCCGTGCATACGTGGGGTATGAGCCCTCGGGGGTGCTGCATGCGGGACACATGCTCACCGCGACGAAGCTGATCGAGCTCCAGTCGGTCGGCTTCGAGGTGCTCGTGCTGCTCGCCGATGTGCATGCGTTCCTCAACAACAAGGGCACGATGGAGGAGATCCAGTCGACCGCCCAGCAGATGCAGTCGCAGTTCCTCGCGTACGGACTGGACTCGAGCGCGACGGAGTTCGTCCTCGGCTCGTCCTTCCAGCTCGAGCGCGGATACACGATGGAGCTGCATCGGCTCGCGGTGGAGACGTCGCTCCCGCGGGCGCACCGGTCGATGGCCGAGATCGCCGGCGAGACCGATGCCACGGTCTCACAGGCGATCTACCCCCTGATGCAGGCACTGGACATCGTCCACCTGGACATCGACCTCGCGATCGGCGGCACCGAACAGCGGAAGGTCCACATGCTGGCACGGGACGTGCTGCCGCGGCTCGGCTACGACGCACCGACGTGCCTGCACACACCCCTGATCTCGGATCTGAGCACCGGCGTCGGCAAGATGTCCTCCTCGACGGGTGTGACGCTGTCGATGGACGACTCCACCGACGCGATCGCCGAGAAGATCACCGCGGCGTACTGCCCACCGACGGCTGCACCCCCACCGACGGAGGCCGGTGAGGCACGTGGCCACCCCATCCTCGAGCTGTTCGAGTACCACGTCTTCCCCCGGGTGGATGCCGTGGAGATCGACAGACCGGAGGAGTACGGTGGCCCGATGCGCTTCGAGGCGTACGACGCGCTCGAGGCGGCGGTGGACGATGGGAGCCTGCACCCTGCAGATGCGAAGACCGCGCTGGCGTCGTACATGGATGCGCTGATCGCGCCCGGGCGCGCCGCCCTGGGTGGGGCTGAATAACAGTTATACAGCGACGGGGGCTTCTCATCCCCATGTCAGACGGTGACGCTGCCGAAGACCTCCGCTTACCCACGGATGCGGAGACCTTCGCCGTCGTCACCGATATGCTCGGGGCGAATCGCGTGCGCGTGCGCTGTGCGGACGGGACCGACCGGACCGCACGCATCCCCGGCCGGATGCAGAAGCGCGTGTGGATCCGCGAGGGGGATGTGGTGCTCGTCGAACCGTGGGAGTGGCAGGATGCGAAGGGGGACATCACCCACCGGTACGAGCCTGCCGGAGCCGACCGGCTCCGCGAGGCGGGGTACATCGAGTGACCGACGAGGGTGCGGAGGACCCCCCTGCGCTCGCGAGCTGGGAGGAGATCGACGTCACCGACACCGCCGCCGACCGCATCGCGCGCAGCCGTGACCGGGAGTTCGAGACCTTCCAGGCCCAGCTGCGTGATGCGGAGGCGTTCAAGGTCGAGGCGTCGGTGTTCGACGATGCCACCTTCGCGGCGCTGTACAAGCTGGTGCAGGACGATGTCCTCGCCGCCATCGGGGGGCCCATCTCCACCGGCAAGGAGGCGAACGTGTACGAGGCGCGTGGGGGTGATGGGCGCGATGTCGCGGTGAAGATCTACCGCGTCAACGCCTCGGACTTCCGGCAGATGC
>JAVLBV010000039.1:0-9903 GCA_031580685.1 Haloquadratum sp.
CCTCGCTGCGCTATGCCGACCACACGATGTTCGAGCACGTCCTGGTGACCGATGTCGACAGCCCCACCCGGGCCACGATCCAGCGGTTCATCGAGGTGGGCCACACCCTCGCGGCCGACCCGGACTACCTCGACCCCTCCCCGGAGCACTACAGCACCAGCTTCACGATCGTGCTGCGGTGTCGGGAGCTGCCGGAAGCGCTCGTCCCCGTGGTCGAGCAGCACCGTGAACGCACACTGCTGCGACACGGCTACCACGGACAGTACACCGTCGAGATGGTCACCGTGAGTCCTGAGACACAGCAGCTCGCCGCATCCGCAGAGGCCGAGATCGCCCCTGCGTTCGCCACCTGGGCCGAGCTACCGACGCCTGAATCGCGCCGGCTGTCGGCCCGCCTCGCGACGGCGGTCCGGGGCCTGCTCAGCCGCGGTCGCTAGTCGTCCCCCGGCGAGACGCCACCCCCGCCGCTTCGCTTGACCGTCTGGATGTTGCTGTAGCCCATGCGCACGAGCGACAGCCCCAGGTACACGAGCACCAGCGCCAGGAGGATCTGCACCGCCGCCGACAGCATCGGCACCGTCCCCGCCGTCGCCATCCATTCGGGGTTGAGGAACTTCGAGTAGAGGTTGCTGTGCAGCGCCAGCCACAGCAGCCCCGAGACGGTGATCACGACCATGATCGCCATCGGCACACCCGTGCTGATGAGCTGCTTCGTGTCGTCCCAGTTCGCCAGCCACACCGTCGCCGTCAGCAGCGCGAGCGCGGCCAGCAGCTGGTTCGCCCCACCGAAGAGCTGCCACAGCGTCGCCCACGAACCGCTGCCGATCATCGCGTACGTGCTGATCAGCCCCTGCATGAACGCGTTGCCGAAGCGGTCGGAGGCGACCGTCTGCACGCCGGTCGTCGGCGTCCCCACGATCTCCTCCATCATGTACCGCCCGAGCCGCACGGCCGTGTCGGTCGACGTGAGCAGGAAGCTCACGAGCACGAGCGCCATGAACGGCGCGCCGAAGGCGACGGGGATCCCGAACGAGGTCAGGAGCACCCCCCCGCCCGAGGCGAACGTCGGCAGCGCGAGGCCGATGCCGCCGCCGATGTCCGGGGCGATGAGCGCCACCGTCACCAGCGCGACCGTCGCGAGCAGCCCCTCACCGAGCATCCCCCCGTAGCCGATCGCCCGCGCGTCGGACTCCTTGTTGAGCTGCTTCGCGGTCGTCCCCGATGAGACGAGCGAGTGGAACCCGCTGATCGTCCCGCAGGCGATCGTGATGAACAGCAGCGGGAACAGCGGTGCCCCGTTGCGGCCGATGAAGCCGTAGAACGGGGCCAGCGACGTCGTCAGTGGCTCGCTCGCGGTGCCGAAGATCGTCCCCACGAACACCGCGACGACCGCCCCGCCGACCCCGGTGTACAGCAGGAACGACGAGAGGTAGTCCCGCGGCTGCAGCAGCATCCACACCGGCAGCGCACTGGCGATCGCCGCGTACACGAGCACGATCGGGATCCACGCGGCGGTGTTCGCCCCGAACGCCGACGCGCCGGGCAGCCACGCGAGCGACGCACCCGTGAGCACGATGGTGCCCGCGGGGTAGTCCCCGGGGACGATCGCGAGCGGGTACTCGATCCCCACGAACACCCCGACGAACATCAGCGCGACGAAGACCGCCGTCCCCAGCAGGAAGGGGAGGTCGAACTGGTAGAGCCACAGCCCCAGCAGCAGCGCGAGGCCGATGTAGATCAGGCTCGCCGTCGCCGCCTGCGGGAACGCGTTGAAGACGATGCCGACGACCAGGGCGAACACCGCGACGACCAGGATGATCGTCAGGAACGCGAACCACAGCAGCATGCGTCTGCCGCGTGAGCCGACGTACTCCCCGATGATCGTCCCGATCGACTTGCCGTCGTGTCGCAGGCTCGACGACAGTGCGCTGAAGTCATGCACCGCGCCCATGAGCGGGTTCCCGATGGCGATCCACGCCAGTGCGGGGAGCCACCCCCACAGCACGCCGGCGGTGATCGGCCCCACGATCGGTGCCCCCCCGGCGATGCTCGAGTAGTGGTGCCCCAGCAGCACCGGCTTCTTCGTCGGGACGTACTCCTGTCCGTCCTCGAACTCGTGGGCCGGTGTCGTCCGGTTGTCATCCAGCCCCACGAACTGTGCCAGGTACCGCGAGTACGCCAGGTACCCCACACTGAACGTGACGAGCGATGCGATGACCAGCCAGATGATTTGGACCATGATGTTGCCTCACCCTCTGCTGGACGTATCAGTCAATAATTGTAACGATTAATGCAACCTGTCGTCCAATGGCGCCAGCGTCGCCCCGATCTCCCCGAGGACCTCCCCCGTGGGCGCGGCGGCCACGGTGGGCACCCGGGCGAGGACCGGCGCATCGATCGCCGCCTCGAGCCGCTGCAGCTGTGTCTCCTCGAGCGCCACACGCTCGCGCAGGAACCGCGCCGCCTCGCCCTGCTCGTCGGCGGGGGGTGCGGGGGTGATCCGGTTCACCACCACCCCCGCGACGGGGAGGTCGTAGCTGGTGAGCTGCGCGACCGCCCGTGTGCTCTCGCGGACCGACAGCGCGTCGGGGTTCGCCACCAGCACGAACCGCCCATCCGACCGCAGCGTCTCGCGTGCGAAGCGGAACCGGTCGCGCCGCTCACGCAGCCGCTGTAGGATCATATCCCCCTCCCGCTGGCGCCGCGACTGCTTCTTGCCGATCGCCGCGCGGTCGTACAGCCGCATCGCCGCCTCGCGCTTCTCGCGGAGCCGTGCGATCCACGCCTCGAGCAGCTCCGGCAGCGCCAGCAGTCGGAGCGTGCCGCCGGTGGGGGCGGTGTCGAAGATGACCTGCTCGTACGCGTCGGCTCCCCGCATGATGGCGATCAGCTCGTCCATCAGCGCCGCCTCGTGCGCGCCGGGGCCCTCATGCGCCATGTCGATCTGCGCGTCGATCTCGCGGACCAGCCCCGCACTGACCTGGTCGCGCAGCTCCCGCTTCGTCTGCGCGCGGTGCTCCTCGACGGTGCGTCGGGGGTCGATCTCCTGTGCCCTCAGGCCGTCGACATCCGCGACCGGCACCGGGTCGGGGCCCACGGGCTGGTCGATCAGGTCGCCGACGGAGTGGGCCGGGTCCGTCGAGACGATCAGCGTGGTCGCCCCACCGCGCGCCAGCCTGATCGCGTACGCGGTCGACACCGTGGTCTTGCCGACGCCCCCCTTGCCACCGAAGAAGGTGAACGCGGGCATCAGAAGTGGTACTGGTGCCCCTTGCGCTCGAGGACCGACTCGCGGTTCCACATGCGTCGCTCCCATGCGGCGAGGTCCTCCGCGACGTAGGGGAGCAGCTCGGTGGTGTAGTACGCCGTCGGTGAGCTGATGCCGAACGCATCGGGGAAGCAGGCCATGATGAACATGTCCTCGAGGTCCTCCGCCTCCTGCTCGATCTTCTCCGATGCGGGGTGCTCGATCATCCCGTGGTACAGCCCATGCAGCCACTCCCGCAGCGTCTCTCGGAGCGCCCCCTCGCGCGGTCCTGTCATACGCCTGACGTGGGCCCCTGGGACCTAATGCCTATGCGTCAGCCGGTGCCACAGCGCGCATGGTGCGCGAGGGGGCCGGAGGCGACGCATGACCGACCGCCCACCGGGTGATCCGCGGGTGCTGGTCCTGCTGGACCTCGTGCTGTCGGCGACGTTCGCGACGGTGCTGCTGTGGGGGCTGGAGCTCGCGGGCATCGCCGCGTTCACCCTGCAGACCGTCGCGGTGGCCACACTCGTGCTCGCGGCGCTCACCTGGGTCGTGATCAACCAGTGAGCGGCCCACAGACCGGTGGCGATGCTCGCGTTTTTGCCACCCCGGCGTGATGGGCGGGTATGCGCATCCGGTTCGACCGCGACACCTGCATCGGGATGTACCAGTGTGTCGATGAGTGGGCGGCCTTCGAGAAGAACCTCACCGACGGGAAGGCGGACCTGGTCGGCGCGGAGGAGGTCGACGAGCAGGTGTTCGAGCTCGAGGTCCCCGACGATGCGACGTTCGAGGCGGAGTTCGCCGCGCGTGTGTGTCCGGTCGACGCCATCGAACTGTACGACGACGACGGCACCCAGGTGGTCTGAGCCCTCGCGGTGGTGCCCCGACCACGGTCGACGCGTGCCCCCCGCCCGGGGTGCTGTCGATGCTGACGTACCTGCAGTTCCATCTGCTGTTCATCCTCCCCCCGATCGTGCTGCTGTGGCTGGCCGGCGGGTGGCACCCCAGCCGGCGCTTCCGCGTCGGGATGGTGCTGATCACCGTGGTCGCGGTGCTGTACACCACCCCGTGGGACAACTACCTCATCGCGCGGGAGGTGTGGTGGTACGGCCCCGACACGGTGCTGTTCCGGATCGGCTATGCGCCGATCGGCGAGTACCTCTTCTTCGCACTCCAGCCACTGCTGACGGGGCTGTGGCTCTCGCGGGTCGCCCCGGACATGCGCTTCCGGGCGGGTGACTTCGCGCGGCGGCCACGGGTCGCCGGCGGCGCGGTCGCGGTCGCACTCACGGTCGCGGGGATCGTCCTCTTGCAGTGGGAGTGGGGGCTGTACCTGGGGGCGATCCTGGTGTGGGCACTGCCGCTGATCGGCGTGCAGTGGGCCGTCGGTGGCGGCTACCTCTGGCGGTCCCGCCGCGCGCTGCTCGCCGCGTTCGTCCCCCCGACGCTCTACCTGTGGGCGGTCGATGCGGTCGCGATCTACCTCGGCATCTGGCAGATCAGCACCGTGCGGGCGACGGGGCTGCGCGTGGGGTGGTTCCCGATCGAGGAGGCGGTCTTCTTCATGGTGACGAACGGGCTGGTGATCGCCGGCGTCACCCTCTTCGTGTGGGTGTGCGACCTGTGGGGCTGGCTGGAGCCGCCGCAGCCGCAGGTGGGGTGACCGCGGGGCGATGCCGCGGCACATCGCACTGCTCGCACCGGGGTGGGTCGCCCTCGCGCTCGTCGGCGCCACCGTCGCCGTCGCGGGCGCGGGCTCGCGGGAGCTGCAGCTGCTGCCCTTCCTCGCGAGCGTCGTGCTGTTCGGGCTGCCGCATGGCGCCGTCGACCACCTCGTCCCCGGTCGGATGGCCGACCGCATCACCCTCCCGCAGGGGATGGTGCTGGTGGGCGTCGGCTACGCGGTGGCGATGGCCGCCTACGGGCTGGTGTGGTGGGCCGCCCCCGCGCTCGCGGCGGTCGCGTTCATCGCGGTCACCCTGCTGCACTGGGGCCAGGGCGACCTGTACACGCTGCTCAGGTGGGCCGACTGTGCGTACTACGACCGTCGGCTGCGGCGCGCGGTGGCGGTGCTGCTGCGGGGGTCGATGCCCATGCTCGTGCCGCTGGTGGGCCACCCCGCCGCCTACGGCGAGGTGCTCGGGGTGTTCGTCACCGTCGTCGGTGGCGATGCGGCGGCGCTGCCACCGGTCGGTGCCACACCCGTGCGCGCGGGGGTGGTGGTGCTGCTCGCTGCGGGGGGGCTCCTCACCGCATGGTGGGGGTTGCGGTGGGCACAGCGACACGGCCGGTGGCAGCCGGTGGCGACCGACCTCGGCGAGCTGGCGCTGCTTTCGGTGTGGTTCCTCACCGTCCCGCCGATCCTCGCGGTGGGGGTGTACTTCACGATGTGGCACGCGCTGCGGCACCTCGGGCGGCTCGGGTACCCCGCCCGGGTGGCCGTCGGCAGCGGCATGGCGTTCGTCTTCGGGACGGCGGTGATCGCGACGCTGAAGCACTCGGATCTGGGGCAGGTCGACTACCGGCTGGGCGTGCTCATGATCGCGGGGACGACCGTGGGGATCGAGCTGGGGCGGGCATCGGTGCTGTATCTCGAGTCGCTGGGGCTGGCCGCGGGGATCATCAGCGTGGTGTACGTCCTGCTGCTGGGTGCGATCGGCGTGCTGGTGACCCGCGATGCCCGCCGGGGCACCCGTCCCACCCTCGCGGCCGACGGTGGGCTGCCGCCGGCGGCCGCGTGGATCCACGCGCATCTGAACCTGCCGCCGCGCATCCGCCTGCGCGGCGATGTCCACGTGTCGGTGTGGATCATCACCGCTGTCGCACTCGCGACGGGGATGCTCTCGGGGTTCCTGGGCGTGGGTGGCGGCTTCATCCGCATGCCGGCGATGATCTACGCGATCGGCGTGCCCGTGCCCGTCGCGGTGGGGACCGACCTGTTCGAGATCGTCTTCTCCGGGGGGATCGGCAGCTATCTGTACGGCCAATCAGGCGGCGTCGACCTCACCATCGTCGTCCCGCTGCTGCTGGGCTCGGCGCTGGGGGCACGCATCGGATCGGCGGCCACGGCGATCGTCGACGCGGAGGGGATCAAGATCTACTTCGGCCTGATGCTCATCGCCGGGGCGGTCGCCGTCGCCGTCGGAGAGCTCGGCGGCCTCCTGGGGGTCGTGCTGCTCGAGCAGCTGGGGCTCGTGCTGGTCATCGGGGCCGCGGTCGTCGTCGCCGCGGGCATCATCGTGCAGGTGGTGCTGACGATCCGCGCGCGTGATGGGCAGCGTCCGGGGTCCGGGTGAGTATTGTGCGATATGCACAACGGCTTTGTGTGCCTCCGCTGTAGGGGGAGCCAACATGGATGCGATGGTCGACTACCTGCGGCAGGAGATGGAGTGCTACGGCCTCATGGAGTGCTTCCATGGGCTGAAGATCCTCGATCGGGAGGTCTTCGAGTGGCTCGTCGCCGCAGAGACACCACAGACGGTGGATGCGATCGCGGCGGCGGTCGACCGTGAGCGCTCGACGGCGTACCGGTCGGTCCAGCGGCTGATCGATGCGGGCTTCCTCGAGCGCGAGCAGGTGAACTACGCACAGGGGGGGTACTACCACGTCTTCGCACCGCGGCACCCCGATGAGATCGCCGATGAGATGCTGCGGGTGCTGAACGACTGGTACGCGAAGATGGGCCAGCTGATCGACGAGTTCCGCGAGGAGTACGAGCATGCAGGGACCGATGCGGCGACGGCGCACACCGGCGCAGACTGACGGGGCCCCTCCGATGGCGCCGATCGAGGAGCTGGAGCCGACCCTGCGGGGCTATGGGATCGATGTGGAGGCGATCGAGGCCGATGCCGATGCGGTCGCGGTGCACTACACGACCGCCTTCCCCGACATCCGGGTGAATCGGCAGGAGGTCGGTCGGGTCCTCCAGGGGCTCATGGAGTGGAGTGAGGATGCTGCGGATGCCCCCGTCGACGTCCACGCGTCGGTGTACCGCTCACCGGGGGACCGGCAGGCGCGCTGGCAGGTGACCGGTGCGGACATGGCCGCGTACATGGCGTACCGCATCGATGGTGCGGAGCTGTCCGCGCGCGTCCTCGACAGCCTCGAGGAGGGCTGATCAGTCGTCGAGCCTCGTCAGCGGGACGACCCGCATCGGCACCGGTGCATCCAGCAACAGCTGCTGGGCGACGGACCCGAAGATGATCTTGCCCGTGGGGCTGCGCTTGCGGATGCCGAAGACCAGCTCATCCGCATCGTAGGTGTCGATGGCCCCGATGATGTCCGTCGCGGGGTCGTTGCCCTGGATCAGCTGGTGGGTCTCGACGCTGGCGGCGGTGCCCAGTCGGGCCCCGATGACCGACAGGGCGTCCTCCCCGTCGCGGACCGCCGCAGCGTCGGTCGCATCCCCACCCTGCAGTGAGTTGACCGCCACGATGGTGTCGTCCGGCCCGAGGTGCGCTCCGAGGTAGTCTGCGAGCTGTGCGCTGGTGTCGACATGGTTCGTCGCGACGAGCAGGCGCGCCATACCTCCCCGCTGGGGGTGTGACGCTAAAGCACTGCTGTGCCGACGGGGGACACGGCCCTTATACACCCCTCGCACCTTCCGCCGGTATGGACGACCTCGCAGACCTCTCAGCGGTCGATGGCACGGAGGTCGTGGTCATCGGCGGCGGCTTCGGTGGACTCGCGACCGCGTGCTACCTCGCGAACGCTGGTGCGCACGTGCAGCTGCTCGAGAAGAACGAGCAGGTCGGCGGGCGGGCCAGTCGGCTCGAGCGGGAGGGCTTCACCTTCGACATGGGGCCGTCGTGGTACCTCATGCCCGATGTGTTCGAGCGCTTCTTCGGCCATCTGGGCTACGACCCCGCGGACCTCTACGAGCTCGAACGGCTCGACCCCCACTACCGCATCTTCTTCAAGGACGGCGACCAGGTGGATATGGTCCCGGACCTCGCCGCGAACAAGGCCGTCTTCGAGTCGTATGAGCCCGGCGCCGGCGAGGCGCTCGGGCGGTACCTCGCCGAGTCGAAGCAGACCTACGAGATCGGGATGGAGCACTTCGTGTACACCGACCGCCCACGGCTGCGGGATTACATCGACTGGGACGTGATCCGGCACTCGTGGGGGCTGCCGCTGTTGCGCAAGATGCAGGGGCACGTCCAGCGGTACTTCGACCACCCCAAGCTGCAGCAGATCATGCAGTACACCCTGGTCTTCCTCGGGGGTGCGCCGACGAACACCCCCGCGCTGTACAACCTCATGAGCCATGTCGATTTCAACATGGGCGTGTACTACCCCACCCACGGGCTCGGCGGCGTCGTGGATGCGATGGTGACCGTCGCCGAGGACCTGGGGGTGCAGATCGAGACGGACGCACCCGTCGAGGCGATCGAGGGCACCCGTGGTGCGTTCACCGTCCGGACGGCGGGCGACGTGTACGATGCGGAGGTGGTCGTCAGCGGGGCGGACTACCGCCACACGGAGATGGAGCTGCTGGCACCGGAGGACCGCCAACACGACGCCGACTACTGGGACGGCCGGGTGTACGCGCCATCGGCGTACCTGCTGTACCTCGGCGTCGAGGGGGACGTCGCGCCGCTGGCGCATCACACGCTGGTGCTGCCGACGGCGTGGGAGGAGCACTTCGAGGAGATCTTCGATGAGCCCGCCTGGCCGACGGATCCGGCGTACTACCTCTGTGTGCCCTCGAAGACCGATCCCGATGTCGCCCCGGAGGGACACAGCAACCTCTTCGCACTCGTGCCGATCGCCCCGGGGCTCGAGGACACCCCCGAGCTGCGTGCGTCGTACCGCGAGCAGCTGCTGGCGGACGTCGCCGAGCACACCGGTGTCGACCTGCGTGATCGGATCGTCGTCGAGGAGGCCTTCTGCGTGCAGGACTTCGCCGACCGGTACAACGCGACCGAGGGGACCGCCCTCGGGCTGGCGCACACGCTGCGCCAGACCGCCCTGCTGCGACCGAAGCACCGCTCGTCTGCGATGGATGGGCTGTACTTCACCGGGGCGTTCACCACCCCCGGCATCGGGGTGCCCATGTGCCTGATCAGCGGGCAGCTGACGGCTGAGGCGGTCGCCGCGGACGGGTGAACGGGGGCGTGATGCCGGGGTGGCGGGTCATCGAGGTCTCGCGCCCACGGTTCTGGTTCTACCTCGCCGGGCCGGTCATCGTCGGCGGCATCTTCGGGGCCGCATCGACGGCCGAGCTGTTCAGCCCCATCGCCCTCGTGTACCTCGCGTACTTCCTGCTGCCGGCGAACGTGTTCCTCTACGGCATCAACGACCTGTACGACGCGCAGATCGACCGGACGAACCCGAAGAAGACGGCGTACGAGTCCCGGTGGGAGGGCCGCCGGTCGACCGTCGCCGCGGTGGTGCTGTCGGCGGCGGGCGGGCTCGCCCTCACCGCGGCGAGCGCGCCCGTGGCATGGGCCGCGATGGGGGGCTTCCTGCTGCTCGCCTGGCAGTACTCCGCACCCCCGGGGCGGTTCAAGACCACCGTGGTGGCCGATTCGGTCTCGAACGGCCTGTACATCCTGCCGGGGGTGGCGATCTACGCGCAGATCGACCGGACGAACCCGAAGAAGACGGCGTACGAGTCCCGGTGGGAGGGCCGCCGGTCGACCGTCGCC
>JAVLBV010000003.1:0-50202 GCA_031580685.1 Haloquadratum sp.
CCGACCGGGAGCTGCGGTATGAGCTCGCGCGGGCCATCGAGCACGTCAACCGCTTCGGTGAGCTCTCGCGGGTGGCGTACTGCCCACGATGCCAGACGGCGATCGCCGCCAACGAGGTCGAGTACGACGAGGTGACCTCCCCCTCGATCTACGTGGCGTTCCCGCTGGAGGAGGCGGATGCGTCGGTCGTGATCTGGACGACCACCCCGTGGACGCTCCCCGCGAACACGTTCGTGGGGGTCGACCCCGAGCTGACGTACGCCCAGCTGCGGGTGGATGATGGGCAGGCCGAGCGGTCGCTCATCGTCGCAGAGGCGTGTGTCGAGGCGTTCATCGAGGCGACCGGGGTGACGCTGCTCGAGCGCGAGCGCGAGCTCGCGGGGGCGGCGCTCGTGGGGATGGCCTACACCCATCCGATGGCCGATGCGCTGCCGGAACGCCCGGCCGGGGCGGATGTGTACACGATCCAGGCCGCACCGTACGTCGAGGCGGACCGGACGGGGCTGGTGCACTCGGCCCCGGGGCACGGGCAGGAGGACTTCGCCCGCGGCACCGAGCTGGATGTGGAGGTCGTCGTCCCCGTCGACCACCGGGGGGTCTTCACCGACGCGGCGGGGCCGTATGCGGGGAGCTTCGTCCGTGATGCGAACGAGCAGATCATCGCCGATCTGGATGCGATGGGCGCGCTCGTCGCCGCCGGCCAGCACCGACACCGCTACGGGCACTGCTGGCGGTGTGACACCGACATCATCTATCTGGCGACCGACCAGTGGTTCATCACCATCACCGAGATCAAAGAGGAGCTGCTGGCGAACATCACCGAGACGGAGTGGCACCCGCAGTGGGCACGGGACAACCGGTTCACCGACTTCGTCGCTGATGCCCCGGACTGGAACATCTCCCGGCAGCGCTACTGGGGCATCCCCCTGCCGATCTGGGTGGCCCCGGATGGGGACCGCATCATCATCGGGACCCGCGAGGAGCTCGCCGAGCGGGTCGACCAGGCGGTGGATCCGACGGACATCGACCTGCACCGACCGAGCGTGGACCCGCTGACGATCACCGAGGGGGGCCAGACGTACCACCGCGTGGCAGACGTCTTCGACGTCTGGATCGACTCCGCGGTGGCCTCATGGGGGTCGATCGGTGTCCCCGGCGATGCCGCACGCCTCGAGACGGACTGGCCGGCGGACTTCATCACCGAGGCGCACGACCAGACGCGGGGGTGGTTCTGGTCACAGCTGGGGATGGGCACCGCAGCGATGGGGACGGTCCCGTACCGGGAGGTGCTGATGCACGGGTTCGTGAACGACGCGGATGGCCGGAAGATGTCGAAGTCCCGGGGCAACATCGTCACCCCCGAGGAGGCGATCGCGCGGGTGGGACGCGACCCCCTGCGGGCGTACCTGCTGTCGCATGACCAGCATGGGGTGGACCTGTCGTTCAGCTGGGATGCCGCAGAGGCGATCGCTGCACGGCTCAACATCGTCTGGAACGTCTTCCGCTTCCCGCTGACGTACATGCGGCTGGATGGGTTCGACCCCCGGGAGGCCGACGTGGATGCGGTCACACTCACACCGCTCGACCGCTGGGTGCTCTCACGGCTGCAGGCCACCGTCGCGGATGCGCAGGCGGGCTGGGACACCTACGCCACCCACGAGGTGGTCGCTGCGGTGCTGCGCTTTTTGACGGAGGATGTGTCCCGGTTCTACATCCAGTCGATCCGTGACCGGATGTGGGAGGAGGAGGACTCGCCCAGCAAGCAGGCGGCGTATGCGACGATGGCACACCTGCTGGATGTGAGCATCCGGCTGCTCGCACCGGTGGTGCCGTATGTGACCGAGCGGATGTACCAGGAGCTGGATGGGCGTGCGCCGACGGTGCATGCACTGGCGTACCCCGAGGCGGAGCCCGACCGACGGGACCCGACGCTCGAGGAGCACATCGCCGCGATCCGCGGGGTCGAGGAGGCCGCCGCGGCGGCACGCCAGCAGGGGGGCCGCAAGCGCCGGTGGGCCGTCCCGCGGGTGGTCGTCGAGACCGCCGACCCGACGGTGACCGCGGCGATCGACGCCCGCGGTGAGCTGCTGGCGGAGCGGATCAACGCCGAGCGGATCGAGGTCACCGAGCGGTTCGAGGAGACGGTCGAGCGCGCACAGCCCGTCATGGCGGAGATCGGGCCGGCCTTCGGCGCCCGCGCGGAGGCGGTGATGGAGGCACTCGAGGGGCGCCCGCGCGCGGCGGTGGAGGCGGGGCTCACCGTCGAGGGCGAGGCGGTGAGCATCGACCCCGCGATGGTGCGGTATGAGACCACCCCCGCAGGCTCCGTCGAGATGGCCCCCTTCGATGCGGGGATGGTCTACGTGGACGTGTCGGTGCCCGAGCACATCGCCGCAGAGGGGTATGCGCGGGACGTGATCCGCCGCATCCAGCAGCTGCGCAAGGAGCTGGAGCTGCCGGTCGACGCGCAGATCGTCACCGCGATCGAGACGGCCGATGCCGCCGTGCGGGGGTACATCGACCAGCACGAGGAGCTCATCGCCGTCGAGACCCGCACCGATCGCTTCAGCGCCGACGCCGACGCGATGACCGCGGTGGTCGATGAGGAGGTCGAGGGGACCCCGATGCGGATCGGGATCGCACAGTCCTGATGGCCCCACCGATCGCCGTCGACATCGATGGGACGCTCACCGATGACACGGGGCGGCTGGGGCCGCCGGTCATCGACGCGCTCGCGGAGTGGCCGGCGCCGGTCATCATCGCGACGGGCAAGGCGCTGCCGTATGCGGTGGCGCTGTGCTACTTCTGCCAGATCGACGAGACGGTGATCGCCGAGAACGGCGGCATCAGCCTGGTCGCCGGCGAGCGGCGGGTGCACACCGAGGGGGACGTGACCGCCGCGGCGACCGCCGCGCTGCGGGAGATCGACCCGACGCTGGGGTGGGAGATGGGCTACGACACGATCAACGCCTGGCGGGAGACCGAGGTCGCGGTGGGGCTGCAGATGCAGCGCTCGGCCGTCGATGCGGTCGCAGCGGAGTTCGACCTCCGGGTGCTGGACACGGGCTTCGCGTACCATCTGACCAGCCGGGAGGTCTCGAAGGGCATCGCGCTCGAGCACGTCACGGAGGCACTCGGTCTGGTCCCCGACGAGGTCGTCGCGATCGGCGACAGCGAGAACGACGTCTCGATGTTCGAGCGGGTGGGCGAGTCGTTCGCGCTCGCGAACGCCGATGCGCGCGCACAGGCGGCGGCCACCCACGTGGTCGAGGGCGCGCATCACGCCGGTGCGGTGGGGGTGCTCGAGCTGCTGCGGACGCGGTGATCAGCGCTCGATGACGGTCACGAACGTCCCGTTGATGTCCCACTCGTGGATGCAGTACACATCACCGACGGCGGCCTCACCCCCCTCGGAGGCGACGACCCACCCCCGGAGCTGGTGATCCCACCGCTCGCGGCGTCCACACCCCTCGCAGGTGCGTACCTCGGGACGGCGGAGGCTAACATCGCTCATGGGACAGACAGTCCCATGGGTGTATATAAACCCGCCGGCGCTGGCGAAGCGGTTTATCGATGGACCGCGGAGGCGGCGCATGGGCTTTCACGTGTTCGATGCCGACCTGGCGGAGAACCTCGATGACCCCGATCGGTACCGCTACTGCTCCACCGAGGAGCTCCTGGCCCCGCTACCGGCGCAGGTGGGACAGCTGATGGACATCGGCAGTGGGACCGGCTTCTACACCGAGGCGCTGCGGTCGACCGCGCAGCGACTGCTCGCGGTGGACATCCAACCGGCGATGCACCGGATCCACCAGGAGCGCCGGCCGGACCCGCGTGTGCGACTGCTGACGGCCGCGGCGGCGTCGCTCCCGCTGGCGGATGGCGCCGTCGATGCGGCGGTGAGCACGGCGACGTTCCACGAGTTCGCGGGGGGCGATGCGATGGCGGAGCTGGCCCGGGTGATCGCCCCCGGGGGGACCGTCGTCACGGTGGACTGGTCCGCCGATGGCCGCGGTGAGACCGGCCCCCCGGTGCAGGAACGCTACAGCCTCGGGGAGGCGATCACCAGGTTCGAGACCGCGGGCTTCGCGACCACCATGGCGGAGGACCGAGCGGAGACGTTCCGACTCGTCTCTCAGCGCACCTGATCACCCCTCCGACAGCGCCGTCAGCCCGACCGCACGGTCGATGAGCAGCACCACCGCGAACCCCCCGGATGCGAGGGTGCCGAACACCGCCAGCGCAGCCGGATCCCAGCTGTGTCCCAGCGCGGCCGAGGCGCGGTACACCGGCGCGGCGGTCGCACCCACCACCAGCGCGATCAGCACCGACGCGGTCGCCGAGCGGTAGTGCGCGATGGCCCACGCGATGATGCGTGCCATGATCCCGAGGCCGACGGCCGCACCCACCAGGAAGGTGAGCACCGTCGTCGCCGCCTCCCACACCCCCGCGACGGGCCGCAGGACCACCGCATCGACGACGGTGGCCAGACTGCCTGCCAGGCGGGTGTACTGCCCCAGCACGAGGAGGATGAGCGAGCCACTGATCCCCGGCAGGATCGTCGCGCTGACCGCGAGCAGGCCGCTGAGGAAGACGAGGCCCAGCCCACCCGCAAGCGGTCTCGTGCTCAGGATGCTCACCCCCACGGCGAGCACACACGCCGCGAGGGTGACGAGCCCGACCGCCGGTGGTCGCAGCCGCAGCTCCGCGCGCAGCGCCCACCCCGACCCCGCGATGAGCCCGGTGAAGACCCCGAACGTCGGGGTCGGGGCGGTGGCGATCCCCGCGGCGATGACCCGGGTGACGGTGACGATGCTCACCGCGACCCCCACCCCGAGGATCACCAGGAACGGGAGGTCGGCCTCCCGCACGCGCTCGCGCGCCCCCACGGGTGCACGCCCACCAGCCCCACGGACGACCCCGATGAGCAGGCGATGATCGATCGCGGTGAGTGCGGCGACCAGTCGGTCGTAGATGCCCGCGACGAGTGCGACCGTCCCTCCCGAGACACCTGGGACGGCATCCGCAGCCCCCATGATGAGCCCGATGAGGAGCACACGCAGGCGGGGCCGGGACATGTGACCGGCTTCGACAGCCCCCCTCAAAGCTGTGCGACATCGGAGGGCGAAGCTTCAATCCACCCACGGGTGGAGGATGCACCATGCAGGTCAGCGTGGTGGGGAGCGGGTACGTGGGGACGACCATCGCCGCGGTGTTCGCCGCATGGGGACACGACGTGGTGGCGGTCGACATCGACACCGCCCGGGTGGATGCGCTGAACCGGGGCGACCCGCAGATCCAGGAGCCGGGGCTGCAGTCGCTGATCGACGCGTCGATCGGCGAGCGCCTGCGGGCGACCGACGACTTCGATGCGGTCGCCGCAGGCTCGTGCACGGTGATCACCGTCCCGACACCGACGGACCCCGACGGCGCCGTGGACACCACGGCCGTCGAGGCGGCCGTCGGGAGCGTCGGTGCGGCCCTCGAGGGCACGTCCGCGCGGCACCTGGTCATCCTGAAGTCGACGGTCCCACCGCGTGCGGTCGAGACGGTGGTGCCACAGCGGCTGCGGGCGGCGCTCGGCGCGCCGCTGGGCGAGCGCGTGCATCTCGCGGTCAACCCGGAGTTCCAAGCGCAGGGCACGGCGGTGAGGGACTTCCAGGACCCACAGAAGCTGGTCTTCGGTGCGGTCGATGCGTGGGCGTTCGAGATGCTCGACCGGCTCCACGCGGCGGTGCTCCAGCCGGATCGGCCGGTGGTGCGGACCGATCCGGCGACCGCGGCGATGATCAAGTACGCCAACAACGTGTTCCTCGCGAGCAAGCTGTCGGTGGTCAACGAGCTGGCGAACATCTGCAAGGTGCACGCGATCGACGCGTACGAGGTGATGGATGCACTCGGCATGGACGACCGGATCGGGGCACGCTTCCTGCGGTCGGGTGCGGGCTGGGGTGGCAGCTGCTTCCCGAAGGACACGGATGCGCTCATCGCCGAGGCGGGTGTGGCGGGGTACGATGCGGAGCTGCTGCGGGGGGTCCGCGCCCAGAACGAGCGGCAGCCCCTGCGGGTCATCGACCTGCTCGAGACGCACCTGCGGGTCGGTGAGGCGACGATCACGGTCTGCGGGGCGGCCTTCAAGCCACAGACCGACGACACCCGGGGGACGCGGACCCGTCCACTGCTGGCGGCTCTGGAACCGCGTGCGGCGCAGCTGCGGCTCACGGATCCATCGGGGGCGATCGCGTTGGCAGATGAGTTCGACCGCGTCGAGGCGGTCGCAGACGTCGCGACAGCGTTGGAGGGGGCGGATGCGGCGGTCGTGATGACGGCATGGCCCCGGTACGCCCGGCTCGGGGAGCACCTGGATGCGATGGCCCACCCGGTGGTGATCGATGGGCGACGGGCCGTCGAGCCGACGCCAGAGATGATCTACGAGGGGCTGACGTGGTAGGCCCGGGGAGTCGGTGGGTTTATGTCCTCTGTGTCGGTCTCTGGAGATACAATGTCTCGTCAAGACACGGAGGCACAGTCGGGGTCCCCGGCTGGTCGAGTTCTTCGAGGGCACACTAGCGCACAGAACTGACGCTGAGATCGAGACGGTCCGCATCTTCGATACGACGCTCCGCGATGGTGAGCAGTCGCCACGGACCTCCTTCAGCTACGATGAGAAGCGGCAGATCGCCGCGACGCTCGATGAGATGGGGACGCATGTCATCGAGGCGGGCTTCCCCGTCAACTCCGATGCGGAGTTCGAGGCGGTCGCGGATATCGCGGCGGCCTCCCGCACCACCGTCTGCGGCCTCGCACGGGTGGTCGAGGGGGACATCGCGGCGGCACTGGATGCGGGGGTCGACCTCGTGCACGTGTTCGTCTCCACCTCGGAGGTGCAGCTCCGTGACTCGATGCACGCATCGAAGCAGGAGGCGGTCGACCGTGCGGTCGCCGCCGTCGAGCAGGTGACCGACGCCGGTGTGGAGGTGATGTTCTCACCGATGGATGCCACACGGACGGACCCCGCGTTCCTCGAGGAGATCGTCCGTGCGGTCGATGCGGTGGATGTGGACTGGATCAACATCCCCGACACCACCGGGGTGGGCACACCCACGCGCTTCCACAACCTGGTCTCAGAGATCCGCGGATGGACCGATGCGCGCGTCGATGTCCACGCACACGATGACTTCGGGCTGGCGACGGCCAACGCGATCGCGGGCTTCGAGGCGGGTGCCGCACAGGCACAGGTGAGCGTGAA
Source organism: Haloquadratum sp. (assembly GCA_031580685.1). GTDB lineage: Archaea > Halobacteriota > Halobacteria > Halobacteriales > Haloferacaceae > Haloquadratum. The sequence continues at coordinate 7,250 of JAVLBV010000003.1, forward strand.
CGGGATCGGCGAGCGGGCGGGGAATGCGGCCTACGAGGAGGTGGTGATGGCCGCGGAGGCGCTCTTCGGGGTCGAGACGGGCATCGAGACGCGGCGCATCACCGAGCTGTCACGCATCGTCGAGGCCGCCAGCGACATCCCCGTCCCACAGAACAAGTCGATCGTGGGGCAGAACGCCTTCAGTCACGAGTCGGGGATCCATGCGGCGGGGGTGCTCGAGAACAGCGACACGTTCGAGCCGGGGGTGATGACCCCGGAGATGGTGGGGGCGAGCCGGGAGTTCGTCCTCGGCAAGCACACGGGGACGCACTCGGTCCGCCAGCGCCTCGTCGAGGCGGGCTTCGACCCCACCGACACGGAGGTGCGGCAGCTGACCGGCCGGATCAAGGAGGTCGGTGCGCAGAAGGAGCAAATCACCCTGGATGTGCTGACGCGGTTCGCCCGTGAGGCGGGGGTGCTGCGGGTGACGGATGAGGAGGTCCGGATCTGATGTGCCAGCCGAATCGTTTATGAGACACTCGCCTGTAGCTGGGGGCAATGTTGGGGGACCCCGCATCCGCGATCGGTATTGTAGGGGCAGCCTAGCCCCATCTCCACCCTCCCCTGATCCTGCTGTGTACCGCATCCTGACCACGTCAGTGTGATGACCACAACCCACCCATGAGCAAACAAGAACACCACGAGACCGAATCGACCAGCGAGAGACCGACCCAGACCGGGGCCGAGGCCGCCATCGAGGCGCTTGAGGCTGCGGGCGTGGAGATGATCTTCGGCGTCCAGGGCGGTGCGATCATGCCGGTGTACGATGCGCTGTTCCACTCGGACCTGCGCCACGTGACGATGGCACACGAGCAGGGCGCGGCGCATGCAGCGGACGCGTACGGCGTCGTCCGCAACGGGCCGGGCGTGTGCATGGCCACCTCCGGTCCGGGTGCGACGAATCTGGTGACGGGGATCGCCGATGCGAACATGGACTCGGATGCCCTGGTCGCACTCACGGGCCAGGTCCCCTCGGGGATGGTGGGGACCGACGCGTTCCAGGAGACGGACACGATGGGGGTGACCACGCCCCTGACGAAGCACAACTACTTCACACACACCGCCGATGACGTGGGCGCGGCGGTCGGTGAGGCGGTCGCGCTCAGCACGCAGGGGCGCTTCGGGCCGACGCTGATCGACCTGCCGAAGGATGCGACGAACGCGTCGACGAACGTGGAGACGCCGCCGCCGACCCCCCCGGCGACGACGGTGCCACAGCGACTCGCCCCGGGTGCGTCTGTCGCCGCGGCGGCCGATGCGATCGCGGCGGCGCAGCGACCGCTGCTGCTGTTCGGGGGAGGGGTCATCACGGCCGACGCGACCGACATCGGTCGGACCTTCGCCCGCGCGTACGAGATCCCGGTCGTCACCACGATGCCGGGCATCGGCTCGTTCCCCGAGGATGACCCACTCGCGCTCTCATGGGCGGGGATGCATGGGACAGGCTATGCCAACATGGCCATCACCCACACGGACTGCCTGATCGCGGTGGGCACCCGGTTCGATGACCGCCTCACCGGAGGGGTGGAGACGTTCGCACCGGAGGCGACGGTGGTCCACATCGAGATCGACCCCGCGGAGGTCTCGAAGAACATCCATGCGGACATCCCGCTGATCGGCGATGCCGCCGAGGTGCTCGGCCAGCTCGATGCGGCGATGACGGGCCCTCCACCGGTCGACGCCTGGCGCGAGCAGGTCCAGACGTGGAAGCAGGAGTACCCGATGGACTACGTCATGGGGCCGGATGGCCCGCTGAAGCCCCAGTATGTCGTCGAACGGCTCGACGCTGCGACCTCCGACCGGGCGATCGTGACGACGGGCGTGGGGCAGCATCAGATGTGGGCCGCCCAGTACTGGACGTTCACCGAGCCGCGGACGTGGGTCTCCTCGCACGGGCTGGGGACGATGGGGTATGGCCTGCCCGCCGCGGTGGGTGCACGGCTGGCGGCAGATGATGACCAGGAGGTCATCTGCGTCGACGGGGATGGCTCGTTCCTGATGACGCTGCAGGAGCTGTCGGTGGCCGTCCGTGAGCAGCTGGACATCACCGTGGCGATCTTGAACAACGAGTACATCGGGATGGTCCGGCAGTGGCAGGATGCGTTCTTCGATGGGCGACGGATGGCCTCGGAGTACAGCTGGATGCCGGAGTTCGACGCGCTCGCGGAGGCCTTCGGTGCGAGGGGGATCCGGGTGGATGCGCAGGAGGAGGTCGACGGCGCGATCGAGGAGGCGCTGGCGTACGATGGACCGGCGGTGATCGACTTCCACATCGACCCGTTCGAGAACGTCTATCCGATGGTGCCCTCGGGGGGTGCGAACGGGCAGTTCGCCCTGACCCCCGAGCAGCTATGACACCGGAGGTGCCCAAGGAGGGGCTGGCGGGACCCGCCCCGGAGGAGAGGCCACACCCCACGGCCCGACGCGATGCCACCGGTGTGCGCGCGGGGACGGCGTCGAGCGCGACGGAGACGCCCCGACGGACGATCCTCAGTGCACTCGTCGAGGATGAGCCGGGGGTGCTCGCCCGGGTCGCCGGGCTGTTCTCTCGACGGCAGTTCAACATCGACTCCCTCACCGTGGGGCCGACGACGGTGTCGGGGCACTCGCGCATCACGCTCGTGGTCGAGGAACCGCCCGGACAGATCGCCCAAATCGAACGACAACTCGCAAAACTCAAGCCGGTCATCTCCGTCGGGGAACTCGATGAGGACGCCGTGCGGACCGAGGTGGTCCTCATGAAGATCCGGGGGCGTTCTCCCGCGGATGTCCACGCTGTTGTCGGGATGTTCGATGGGCAGACGATCGATGCTGGGTCAGCCTCGATCACCGTGCAGATCACCGGGGATGAGCAGACGATCGATGATGCGATCGATGCGTTCGGGCAGTTCGGGATCATCGAGATCGCCCGGACCGGCTACACCGCCCTGGCACGCGGCATGCAGCCGACCGTCCCCGGGGAGAAGCCGGGGACCGCAGATGAACCAACGGAACCCACACCATGACAGGACTCACAACTGACGTCTACTATGACGATGATGCCGATGTCGCACAGATCACACAGAGCACCGTAGCGGTCCTGGGGTACGGCTCACAGGGGCATGCGCACGCACAGAACCTCGCGGACTCAGGGGTGGATGTGGTCGTGGGGCTGCCGGCGGACTCCAGCTCCCGCGAGCAGGCCGAGGCCGATGGCCTGACGGTGACGACCCCCGTCGCAGCCGCAGAGGCGGCGGATGTGATCTCGATCCTGGTCCCCGATACGGTACAGCCCGCGCTCTTCGAGGAGATCGAGCAGGCCCTCGAACCGGGGAACACCCTCCAGTTCGCACACGGATTCAACATCCACTACGACCAGATCACGCCCCCCGAGGATGTGGATGTGACGCTGGTGGCCCCGAAATCACCCGGGCATCTGGTCCGCCGGAACTTCGAGGAGGGCACAGGGACCCCCGGGCTGATGGCGGTGGAGCAGGACCACACCGGGGACGCCTTCGAGCGGACGATGGCGTACGCGAAGGCGATCGGCTGCACGCGTGCGGGGGTCATCGAGACCACCTTCGGTGAGGAGACGGAGACGGACATCTTCGGCGAGCAGGCGGTGCTGTGCGGGGGGGTGACCGCACTGGTGAAGGCGGGCTTCGAGACGCTCGTGGATGCGGGCTACAGCCCCGAGATGGCGTACTTCGAGTGTCTGAACGAGATGAAGCTCATCGTCGACATGATCTTCGAGGGCGGCCTCGGTGCGATGTGGCACTCGGTGTCGGACACCGCGGAGTACGGCGGCCTCTCCAGGGGCGATCGGGTGATCGGCCCCGAGGCACGTGCGGCGATGGAGGCGATCCTCGAGGAGGTGCAAGACGGCACCTTCGCGGGGGAGTGGATCGCGGAGAATCAGGTGGGCAGACCGCACTATCACAAGCTGAAGGCCGCAGAGGAGACACACCAGATCGAGGCGGTGGGTGCGCCGCTCCGCAGCCTGTTCAGCTGGGCAGAGGAGAACTGATCCATGGCGCACAGCCGTCGATGCGCCGGGTGCGCAGCATGAGCGAACGGACGCTGTACGACAAGGTGTGGGCGCGCCACAAGGTGACGGACCTGCCGACCGGAGAGGACCAGCTGTTCATCGGGCTGCACCTCATGCACGAGGTGACGTCCCCGCAGGCGTTCGGCATGCTCCAGGAGCGGGGGCTGGAGGTGGCCTTCCCCGACCGGACGTTCGCGACGACCGACCACATCGTCCCGACCGAGCCGGCCGCACGGGAGCGCCCGCTGGCGGATCCGAAGGCCGAGACGATGCTGCAGGCGCTCGAGGAGAACGTGGCGGCCAACGAGATCACGTTCTACGGACTCGGCTCTGAGTACCAGGGCATCACACACGTGATCGCCCCCGAGCTGGGGCTGAGCCAGCCGGGGATGACCGTCGCATGTGGTGATTCGCACACCGCGACCCACGGCGCCTTCGGGGCGATCGGCATCGGCATCGGCACCTCGCAGATCCGTGATGTGCTGGCGACGGGCTGTGTCGCCACGGAGAAGCAGCGCGTGCGCCGGGTGGAGGTGACGGGTGAGCTGGGGCCGGGGGTGTCCGCGAAGGACATCATCCTGCAGATCATCCGGACGCTGGGCGTCGACGGCGGCGTCGGCCACGTGTACGAGTACGCAGGATCGGCGATCGAGGCGCTGGATATGGAGGGGCGGCTGGCGGTGTGCAACATGTCGATCGAGGGTGGCGCCCGCGCGGGCTACATCAACCCCGATGCGACGACGTACGACTACCTCGAGGGGCGACCGTTCGTCCCCGAGGGGGCCGCCTTCGACGCTCTGGTCGAGGACTGGGAGACGCTGCGGTCGGACGCCGATGCGGTGTACGATGACACGGTGACGATCGATGCGGACGGCCTCGCACCGCAGGTGACGTGGGGGATCAACCCCGGGCAGGTGGTGGCCATCGATGAGGCGGTGCCGGCGCCGGCGGAGATCGACGACGCCACCGCGCGCACGGCGGCGGAGAAGGCGATCGACCACATGGCGGTGACGCCCGGGGAGTCGATGGAGGGGTATCCCGTGGATGTGGCGTTCATCGGCACCTGTACCAACGGTCGGCTGAGTGACTTCCGGGAGGCGGCGGCGATCCTCGATGGGGCGAGCGTCGCCCCGGACATGTGGGCGGTGGCCGTCCCCGGTTCCGAGCAGGTGCGTGCGGCCTGTGAGGCCGAGGGGATCGATGAGATCTTCCTGGATGCTGGGTTCGAGTGGCGACAGGCGGGCTGCTCGATGTGCATCGCGATGAACGAGGATGCCCTCGGGCCGGGTGAGGTGTGTGCCTCCTCGTCCAACCGGAACTTCATCGGCCGGCAGGGGGACAAGGCGGGCCGCACCGTGCTGATGTCACCGGCGATGGTCGCCGCGGCAGCGGTCGCCGGCGAGCTCGTCGATGTGCGCGGGCACCCGGGGGTGCGGCGATGACCGTCGAGGAGCTCGCGGTCCGGCGGGTCACCGGGACGGGCGTCGCCATCCGCGGCAACGACGTCGACACCGACCAGATCCTGCCCGCGAGGTTCCTGAAGGAGGTGTCGTTCGACAACATGGGTGAGTACGTGTTCTACGATGCCCGCCGTGACGCCACCGGGGCGCTGAACGACCACCCGTTCAACCGCCGACAGGGTGCGTCGATCGTGATCGTGAACAAGAACTTCGGGAGCGGCTCCTCCCGCGAGCATGCGCCACAGGGGCTCATGCGCTGGGGGATCGAGGCGGTCATCGGCGAGTCGTTCGCGGAGATCTTCTCGGACAACTGCACGGCGCTGGGGATGCCCGCGGTCACCGCCGACCAGGCGACCGTCGAGCAGCTGCAGGCGTTCGCCGAGGAGCAGCCGGAGGCGGGGATGGAGCTCGACGTCGAGCGTGCGCGGGTGATCACCCCCGAGGGGGAGGTCGCGGTGCAGATCGACCCCGCGGCCCAGGAGGCGCTGACGGAGGGGATCTGGGACACGACGGCCATCATGCATGCGAACCTGCCGGAGACGGAGCAGCTGGCCGCCGCACTCCCGTACACCGACCGATGACCACCCCGATCGCGGTGATCGAGGGGGATGGGATCGGGGCGGAGGTGGTGCCGGTCACGGTCACGATCCTCGAGACGCTGGGCGAGTTCGAGTTCATCCCGGCGGAGGCGGGCGATGCGGTCGAGCGGGCCACGGGGTCCCCGCTGCCCCCGGAGACGGTCGATGTCGTCGCGACCGCTGATGCCACCCTGTTCGGCGCGGTGGGCAGGTGGGCGGCCGATGTGGTCATCCCACTGCGGGCGACCGTGGGGTCGTTCGTCAACGTCCGGCCCGCCCGGGCGTACCCAGGGACGGGTGCGCTCCGGCCAGAGCTGGATGTGGTGTTCCTCCGCGAGAACACCGAGGGGGTGTATGCAGGGATCGAGAGCCGGCTGACACCGGATGTGTCGACGCTCACCCGGGTGAGCACCTCCACGGCCGCCGAGCGCCTCGGCCGCTTCGCCGCGGCGTTCGCCCAGGGGAACGACATCGAGCCGCTGCACGTCGTCCACAAGGCGAACGTGATGCGCGAGACCGATGGCCGCTTCCGCGATGTGGTGACCGAGACGTGTGCGGCGGCGGATGTCGCGACGGAGGAGGTGCTGATGGATGCGTTCGCGACGCGCATCTGCCTGGAGCCGGAGGCGTTCGAGGCCGTGGTCTGTCCCAACCTCGCGGGGGATGTCCTCAGCGACCTGGCGGCGGGGCTCGTCGGGGGGCTGGGACTGCTGCCGTCGGCGAACATCGGTGCGGAGAACGGGCTGTTCGAGCCGGTCCACGGCACGGCCCCGGACATCGCGGGGCGGGGGACCGCGAACCCCGCTGCGACGATCCTCTCTGCGGCGATGCTGCTGGAGCACCTCGGCGAGCAGGCGGCGGCCGACGACCTGCAGGCGGCGACCGAGGCGGTCATCACGCGGGGGCCACACACGCCGGACCTCGGGGGCGATGCGAGCACACAGGAGGTCGCCGATGCGGTGCTCGCCGCGCTGTGAGGGGGCTTTTTGCCACCTGCGGGTCGTCCTTGGGTGGTGACGTACCGTGACATTCCTTGATGGTGCTGCGCTCGCGCAGGTGTACGATGATGCACTCGAGCGGGGCTACGGGCTGGTCGCATCGAACGTGGCAGAGCCCTCCGTGCTGGCGGGGCTGATCCGCGGGGCCGAGGCGGTCGACAGCGACCTGTTGGTGCAGCTGTCTGCGGGGGCGTGTCGGTTCGCAGGCGATGGGGATGCGATGGTCGGGCTGCGGGCGATGGGCGGGTACATCGATGCGCTCGCGGCGACGGTGGATATCGGGGTGTTCCTCAACATGGACCACCAGACCGACCTGGGGCTGATCGAGCAGCAGATCGCCTCGGACATCCCCTCATCGATCATGATCGACGCGTCGCACGCGCCGTTCGAGGAGAACGTGGCCACCTCACAGGAGGTGGTGCGCATGCGGGATGCTGCAGACAGCGAGATCCTGATCGAGGCGGAGCTGGGGCAGATCAAGGGGGTCGAAGACGAGATCGTCTCACCGGAGGCGTTCACGACCGACCCGACCGAGGCCGTCGAGTTCGTCGACCGCGTCGGCTGCGACCTCCTCGCGATCTCGGTGGGCACCCAACACGGGGTCGCGAAGGGGCGGGATGTGCAGCTGCAGCCCGAGCTGGCACGCGAGATCACCGATGCACTGGTCGATGCGGGGCTGCAGGTCCCGCTCGTGCTGCACGGGTCGAGTGGTCTGCAGCCGGCGCAGCTGCGACCGATGCTCGCAGCAGGCATCTGCAAGATGAACAAGGACACCCGCTACCAGTACGAGTACACACGCACGGCGTATGACCTGTACACCGCAGATCCGACCGCGATCGAGCCACCGTCGGGGGTCGAGGATGCGCGCGAGAGCTTCTTCAACGAGGTGGCATGGTCACCGGAGAAGGACGTCTTCGACCCGCGTGTCGCCGGGCGGGCCATCCGAGAGCGGGTCGCGACGGTGCACGGCGAGCTCGCGACCGTGGCGGGGAGTGCCGGCCGCACGCTGTTCGGATAGCCCGTAGATACTTGCGGGCCGGGGGCGATGTTCCTGTATGCCACAGATCGAGGTGTCCACGGAGACCGTACAGCGGCTCGACCGACTCACAGAGGAGGGGCAGACGTATGATGAGGTGATCGTCGAGCTGATGAACATCCTGCAGATGGAGGAGTCGACGCTGTTCGCGGCGGGAGATGAGGACTGACCAGCCGAATCAGTTATACTCGCTACTTCAGAACGCACCGCTGTGAGCGTCCATCTCAGCGTCCGTGTGGACGAGCCGGGACACGCCGCGTACGCTGAGCAGGCCTGGCGCCTCAAGGAGCAGATCAGGCGGTCAGAGGGCGTCCTCAAGCAACGCCAGCAGTTCTTCTTCAGTGCGTACCGGCGGTCACGCAGCCACCTGCTCGTCGATGGGGACCGCCTCGCAGGCTTCGCCTGTGTCCGGCATGATGGGTACATCCTCTTCTTGGCCGTCGCGGGGTGGGCACGGGGGGAGGGGTATGGCACCGAGCTCGTCCGCCGGGCGATGCGGGACCACGACCGGGTCTCCGTGCACGTGCGTGTGTCGAACGAGGGGGCGATCCGCTTCTATGAGACGCTGGGGTTCGATCAGATCCGGCGGATCACGAGCTACTATGAGGACGGCGGCGACGCGTTCTACCTGCGGCTGGGTGAGGGGGGCTGGCTCCGGAGTCGCATGAGCGACATCCTCCGCTGACCCCGGGTGCGATCAGCCGGTGAGGATCTGTGTGAACAGCTCCGTGGGTGTCGCATCGTACGCGGGGTTCTCGATGGTGACAGCATCGAGCGGCTCGAGGGACACCTCCGAGGGGGGGCGGAACTCGTTCTCGAAGCGGAAGCCGCTGTCGACGACCTTCGCCGCAGCCCCCACCGCGTACACGGGGACGTCGTGTGCGACCGCGGTGCGGACGAGCGCCTGGGTGCCGATGCGGTTGTACAGCTGCGGACCCACGACGCAGGTCATCCCGATGAGCACCGCATCGACCGCATCGAGCACCGACGCCGCCGCCGCATCGACCAGGAGGTGTGCATCGAGCGCTGGCCGGGCTGCGACCTGGCGGGCCATCTTGCGCCCCAGATAGCGCGGCCGGGCCTCGGTGATGTACACGGTGTGTGCGGCGCCGGCGAGCTCCAGTGTCTGCAGGACGGTCGTCGAGTAGTCGTGAGTCAGCAGCGTCATCGGGGTCTCGAAGTGGGGTGCGGCGGCCCGCGCGGCCGCGGTCGCACCGGTTTCGATCGACGCGGTCGCCTCATCGATCGCCACCGAGAGCTGCTGTTTCGCAGCCTCGATGTCGGTCGTCTCCGGATCCACCGCCCCGCTCAGCCGCTCCATCGTCGTGAACAGTGAGGCGTGCGAGGGGTTGGCCCGACGCAGCGCTCCCGCATTCTGACGCAGGCTCTCGCGGAACTGGTCGACCGAGTCGACGTCCCGGTCACACAGCGTCCGGAGGGACTCCGCAGCGTCGATCGCCACCGCCGAGGAGCTGTGGGAACGCATCTCTGCGATCGCGGCGATGGTCTCATCGATCATGTGCCCGCGTACGCAGGAGGGTTGTAAGGGGTTTCCGTCAGACATCCCCGGCGCGCCGTCGCGCGTGGATGTACACCGCGATGGCCGTGAGGAACCACACCCCAGCACCGACACGGATCGCGAACAGCGCCCGGTCGGTCCAGGTGGGCAGCGAGGTGAACAGCGCCGCGACCGCCACGACCGGTGCACCCACCCCGATCGTGAGCACGAAGGTCATCTGCATCACCCAGAGGTGGTCGACCCCGGATGTCTCGACGGTCACCTTCTCGACCACACCGCAGCCTCGGGTGGTCGCGGCTAATGCGTTGTGCTGTTCACCCATCGGAACCTCAAACAAAGGGAACATACATTTGTATATAAATTATTTATATCAATTAGCGATGCATTCATATATGTGTATGACTAACGTGTCGTTAAGCATGAGCGAACATACCCTGAATGCGCAGCCGGGGCACCGACCTCAGACCTACCACTATGCGGACGGCTGGGTCGTGGTGGCAGCGGTCGACCCTCGGATCGGCGAGCTCGAGATCGACACCGTCGATGACACCGCGATCTGTGTGTCGACGGCAGGGGCGGAACCGGTGCATCTGGAGCTGCCACTGCCCGGTCCAGCGACCGGGGCGACCTACCACAACGGTGTGATCACCGTGGAGGGGCAGTGATGCGGCTGATCGTCAAGCCGCTGAAGCAGAAGGACGCTGGCCGTGGCCTGGCGGCGCTGGACCGGGAGGTCGCCGCAGAGGAGGGCCTCGAGGGCGGTGATTACATCCGCGTCGAGGGGTCCTCAGGGACGGCCATCGCCCGCGTGTGGCCGGGGTACCCCGAGGACACCGGTACGGGGGTCATCCGGATCGATGGCCGCCTGCGACAGGAGGCCGAGGTCGGGATCGACGACCGGGTGAGCATCGAGAAGGTCGAGATCAATCCGGCCAAGCAGATCACGATCGCGCTGCCACAGAACCTCCGCATCGGGGGGAACGTGGGGGCGTACATCCGGGATAAGCTCGCAGGGCGGCCCGTGACGACCGGACAGAACATCCAGCTCCCGCTGGGCTTCGGCTTCATGGCGGCGACCGGGCAGTCCGTCCCGGTCAAGATCGCCTCGACCGACCCCAGCGGCACGGTGATCGTGACCGACTCCACGGATGTGAGCCTCTCCCAGCAGCCCGCCGAGCAGATCCGTGCGGGGGCCGAGGAGGCGAGCACCCCATCGGTCGCCTACGAGGACATCGGCGGACTCGACCGCGAGCTCGAACAGGTCCGGGAGATGATCGAGCTGCCGATGCGGCATCCTGAGCTCTTCCAGCGCCTGGGGATCGAGCCACCGAAGGGGGTGCTGCTGCACGGGCCCCCCGGCACGGGCAAGACGCTGATCGCCAAGGCGGTCGCCAACGAGATCGATGCCTCCTTCTACACCATCTCGGGGCCCGAGATCATGTCGAAGTACTACGGGGAGTCCGAGGAGCAGCTGCGCGACATCTTCGAGGAGGCGGCTGAGGCGGCACCCGCGATCGTCTTCATCGATGAGATCGACTCGATCGCACCCAAGCGGGAGGAGGCCGGCGGTGACGTCGAACGGCGTGTCGTCGCCCAGCTGCTCTCGCTGATGGACGGGCTGGATGAGCGTGGGGAGCTGGTCGTCATCGGGGCGACGAACCGGGTCAACGCCATCGACGCGGCGCTGCGCCGTGGCGGGCGGTTCGACCGTGAGATCGAGGTGGGTGTGCCCGACCGTGACGGGCGCAAGGAGATCCTCCAGGTGCACACCCGCAACATGCCCCTGGCGGAGGGCATCGACCTGGATGCGTACGCCGACTCGACGCACGGGTTCGTGGGTGCGGACATCGAGAGCCTCGCGAAGGAGGCGGCGATGAGCGCACTCCGACGGATCCGCCCCGAGCTCGACCTCGAGGCTGAGGAGATCGATGCGGCGGTGCTCGACGCGTTGACGGTGACGGAGGGGGACTTCAAGGAGGCGCTGAAGGGGATCGAACCCTCCGCACTCCGGGAGGTCTTCGTGGAGGTCCCCGACGTCACCTGGATCGACGTCGGCGGCCTCGAGGAGACCAAGGAGCAGCTGCGCGAGACGATCCAGTGGCCCCTGGAGTACCCCCAGGTGTTCGAGGCGATGGACATGGAGTCCGCGAAGGGCGTGCTCATGTACGGCCCCCCGGGCACGGGCAAGACGCTGCTCGCGAAGGCGGTCGCCAACGAGGCGGAGTCGAACTTCATCTCGGTGAAGGGGCCTGAGCTGCTCAACAAGTTCGTCGGCGAGTCCGAGAAGGGTGTCCGTGAGATCTTCCAGAAGGCGCGCGAGAACGCCCCCACGGTGATCTTCTTCGATGAGATCGACTCGATCGCCGCAGAGCGAGGGCGGGCGAGCGGTGATGCCGGTGTCACCGAGCGTGTGGTCAGTCAGCTGCTGACGGAGCTCGACGGGCTCGAGTCACTGGAGGACGTGGTGGTCATCGCGACGACCAACCGCCCCGACCTCATCGATGTGGCGCTGCTGCGACCCGGCCGCCTGGACCGCCACGTGCACGTCCCCGTCCCGGATGAGCCCGCACGACGGGCGATCTTCGACGTGCACACCCGGGCGAAGCCGCTGGCAGATGACGTCGATCTCGATGGGCTGGCCGCACAGACCGACGGCTACGTGGGCGCGGACATCGAGGCGGTCTGTCGGGAGGCATCGATGGCCGCATCGCGGGAGTTCATCGGCTCGGTCGAGCCCGATGAGATCGACGAGTCGATCGGGAACGTCCGCGTCACCATGCAGCACTTCGAAGCCGCGCTGTCGCAGGTGGGCCCGAGCGTCACGGAGTCGACCCGACAGGAGTACGAGCAGATCGAGGAGCGCTTCGGGCAGGCCGAGGTGGAGCGGGAGCTGGATGCCGGCGTGAGCCGCACCTTCCAGTAGCCGGCTCAGTCGATCTGCTCGGCCGCATCCCGCTCCAGCAGGGGCTGCGCGTTCGGGGTCGGCAGCGTCACGAGGTCGTCACGCCGCAGGTCGTACTCCCGCTCATCGACACCCAAGATCGGGCCGACGTCCGCGGTGATCCGCAGCGTCACCCGGTCGGTGTCCGCAGCGGCCGCGGGTCCCGCGGCAGGATCGGGCTCTGCCACGTCCGAGGCCGCTGCGGCCCCCGGTAGCTCGATCGTCTCGGTGATCGCCCGATGATGCGTCTGCATCCGCTCGACGAGGTCATCGAACAGCCGCTGCTCCTCGGTCGTCAGCCCATCGACCGCCGCCGTCATGCCCGCCGCGTGGAACGAGGCCTGCTTGACCAGCTTGCCGGTGCGTCGCTCATACACGGCTGTGACGATCTCGCGGGCGGTCTCGATCTCATCGCTCACCCGGGCGACCGTCGGGTCATCGAACGGGTCCATGGCCTCCGCTGCAGCCGCATCCCGGCGGGTGCGCAGCTCGTCGAGGTACGTGGCCACCTCCTGGTAGAACCCCTCGCGCAGCGCCTGGAGGCTGTCCTTCTCGCGTTCCTTCCGCGCGATCGCCCGCAGCTGCTCGAGGTTCATCGTGCCTCACTCCGGCAGCTTCTCGGCTGCGCCCCGCGCCATGAGGAACATCCCGAGTGCTTCATCTACCCGGTGCTCACCGGGTGTGAGTGTAAACGTGTCGCCCATGAACCGGCCGGAGACCGCATCGGTGAGTCGCACGGCGATCTGCTGGCCGACGAACCGGTCGACGACGGCGTCATCGAAGGGGTCGAACCCCGCGATCTCATCGCGGGTGAGCGGGACGACCCGGAGGGCCGTCCCGCCATGGAGGCTCTCGGGGAGCCGGATCAGCCGGCGCACATCCGTGGTGACGGGCTCATCGACCGGGGCGGTCGTCGCACCGCGCAGCTCGGTGAGCAGGTGCTCTGCGACGATGCGCATCCCGGGGCCACCCGCCTCGAGGTTGCCGGAGGCGATCGCGGTCGGGTTCTGCACGACCTGGTCGTACACCCGTTCGGCGCGCGTCTCCCCGATCTGGTCGAACGCCTCGAGCCGGGCGAGCGCGGCCGGACGATCCTGCTCGCGGAGTGCGGTCGCGAACGCCTGCAGCCGGTCGTGCAGCGCCGCGCCCCACCCCCCGCGGTGGCGCAGCACCCGCTGGGTGGTGCCCTGATTCGACCGTGTCTCGGTCAGCTCATCGACACCGATGCCCACCGCCCGCACGTAGTCGACGAGCTCGCGTCGGGCGGTCGAATCGAACGACTGCACCGCCGCATCCCGGACGTGGACATGGTACCCCCGACCACCGCTGAAGACGACCTGCGTCTGCTCGAACCCGAACGTCTCATCGATGAACACGAGCAGATTGCGCACCGCATCCTTCGCGGCCTCGAGCATCGCCGACGCGCTGGTCTCCGCGGGGTCGATCCCGGGGAGGTGGTCCGCGTCGATGTCGAAGATCAGGTCCGCCCCCTGCCACCCCTTCTGGCCCATCTCATCGGCGCCCGGTTCGCGGTACCGCGCCGCAGAGAAGTACACGTGCTGGGGGGCGGTCTCGGCGAGGAAGCGCCCCAGGTCGCCGATGTCGAGGATCGCACGGTGACGGACCATCCGGGTGGGCCCACTGGTGAAGGGGATGTAGCCCCACTCGCGGTGTTGGGCCCCCGGTGGCAGGCCGATCGTCGCCTGCCGGTAGTAGTCGGCGAAGCGGCCGGCGAGGTACCGCCGCGTCCGGTCGTGCATACCCAGAGCATCCATGGTGCCGATTTAGCCGTTCTGACCGGCGGGACCGCACAGAACACTTATTCACGACTTGCATGAGGTACGGGTGATGGACACCGAGGATGTCGTCGTCATCATCCCCACACTGGATGAGGCGACGACGGTCGGCGAGGTCGTCGCGGGGTTCCGCATGCAGGGGTTCGATGTCGTCGTCGTGGATGGGGACTCACAGGATGGGACGCCCACGGTGGCCGCCGAGGCCGGTGCGACCGTGCTGGAGCAGCGCGGACGGGGGAAGGGGGCGGCGGTGCGGGAGGCGGTCGCTGCCACCGACCGCCCGGTCATCGTGCTCGTCGATGGGGACGGCACCTACCGGCCTGAGGAGGTCGGCGAGCTGCTCGCCCCCCTGGATGCGGGGGCCGCACACGTCATCGGCAACCGGTTCGGGGGGATGCAGCCGGGGGCGATGACGCGGCTCAACCGGCTGGGCAACCGGGCGATCAACTGGGGGTTCCGGCGGATCCATGGGGTGGGCCTGGCGGACATCCTCTCGGGGTACCGCGCGTTCACCCGCAGCTCCTACCGGGCGCTGCAGCTGACCGCCGATGGGTTCGGGATCGAGACACAGATGGCCGTCGAGTGCGCGAAGCGGGGGGTCCCGACCGCGGAGGTCGACATCACCTACCGGCCGCGGGTCGCGGGGTCGGAGACGAACCTGCGGCCGGTGCGCGATGGTGGCATCATCATCATCGAGCTGCTGCGGCGGGCGAAGACGACGAACCCCCTCGTCTACTTCGGGAGCCTGGGTGCGGCGGTGATGCTCCTCGGTGCGGTCGTGGGGGGCTACGTGGTCTACCGCTGGAGCACCGCGGGCGCCACGCACGAGCTGCTCGCCGTCGCCGCCGTCGCGGGGGTGATCTTCGGCGGGCAGCTGCTGATCTTCGGGTTCCTCGCGGACATGCTCGTCTCCCTGCAGGACGAGCTCATCGATCGCCTCGGTGAGGCGTCGGGCTCAGCCGAGGAGGTCTCCGATCGCTCCGAGGTACGCCGCGGGTAGGCGGCGACGCGCATCGCGCATGGCGCGGTCGACCTCATCGGCGGCACCGCTGAGGCCCCGCCCATGCCCGCACCAGAGCGTCTCGACCGACAGCGCGGCGATCGCCGCCCGTGGTGGGGCGACCCGGAGCATGGGATGGACACCGACCTGCTCACCGGAGGCGGTGTAGTAGCCCGCACGGCCGAGGACCTCGGGGACGTACACCGTCGTCCCGTCCGGACCGATGACCGCAGCCTCCCGCCACGGGGGGATGCGGCTGTCCAGCAGGGTGTGGAACCGGATCCCGGCGTCATCGCATGCGGGACGGACGACGGTCTCTGTGGGGATCGACGCGGCGAACTCCCCCAGCACCGGGGGGACCGTGACGGGCAGGTCGAACCGACGGGCGATCTGTGCCGCATCCCGGCGATGGCGATCGAACGCCACGATGACCCCACCCACCTCGCCGTGGGAGGCGAGGAACGCATCGAGCCCGGGCGCATCGAGCGGGTCGACCAGCCACAGCCGGTCGTCCGCACCGTGGAAGGCGTGGGAGGCACGCTGCATCATCTCCGCGGGGGATGCGAGCCAGCCGACGCCCGCATCCCCCACATCGACCGGGGTGGGTGTGGGTCCGCTCATGCGTGCAGCAGCCTGTTGTCGATCTCGATGCCGGGTGGGGTCACGATGAGGAACCCGCGGAAGTGCATCAGCGTCCCCCCGGCATCCGCGATCGGCTCTGCGAAGCCCGCGACCCGCTCCTCGAGCGGCCCATCGATCGAGAGCACGAGCACGCACCCCCCATCGACCAGCTCGATCCACCGCGCGGGGTCATCTGAGCCGTCGACGATGCCGAGGACCACCCGTTCGGCGTCTGCGAGCCCCTCGAGGTGCTCCTCGGCCCCCGCCAGGTCCAGATTGAACGCATCCATCTCTCATCCGCACCAGGTGTGGGGGCCACTAAAGCTCAGCGAGCGGCTCACTCCGCGTCGATCGGCGACGTGTCGACGAGCACCTCATGCGCCTCCACATCCTCCAGTGCGGCCAACAGCCCACCGATCTGGAGCTCCCCTGCATCGGTCTCGAGGGTGAAGGAGGCCACCTCCTCGGAGTCCTCGATGGTCGATGCGGCGACCGCACCGGCGAGCTCGACCGCCTCCCCGGAGGTCACCCGACGACCGGTGACGGCGGCGTAGACGGGCCCCTCGATGGTGGTCATGTCCTTGACCGCCCGACGGACCGAGGCGTACCGTCGGGGGAAGGGCCGACGCTTGCCCGCGATGTCGATCGGGTCCGCCGTCGACCACAGCACCGTCGAGAAGAACCCCGAGACGAGGAAGCCCAGCGAGGAGCGGTGGAAGATCACCCCGTAGCGGTCCGCATCGTCCCGGAGGGCGTCCTGGGTGGCATACAGCGAGTAGGTGCCATCGGCGACCGCGAGCACGGGCGTGGTGATCCCCCGGCGGGTCCGGACCGTCGTCGCGACGGCCTGGTAGCCGTAGTGATGCGGGGTGGGCGCTCGTGAGGCGGGGGTCAACAGCAGATTGACGCTGACGCCCGCATCGATCGCAGCCGTAAGCTCCGCCTCGAAGCGGTCCAGCAGCGTCGGCGTCAGCGAGATGACCAGCTCGTACTCTGCGGACTCGATCACCTCCCGGAGGTACCGCAGGATCGTCGAGCGGGACTTCACGAGCGCGACGGCCTCCGTCTCACGAGCCGGTGCGGTGTACCGATCACTCAGATCACCGATCAGCGTCTCCAACGCCGTGGCCGCGGGCGAGAGTGCCTCCTCGGGGTCGATCGCGACGACCTTCATGGGGCGGGACTCCCGCAGCTCCACCAGACCACGGTCGGCGAGGCTGCGGACCGTGTCGTACACCCGCGGCTGGGGGATGTCCGTGCGGTCGGCGATCGCGGATGCGGTGAGCTCCCCCTGGTCCAACACCGCGAGGTAGGCGGCCACCTCGTACTCCCCGAGATCGAACCGGGTGCCCACGTGGTCGATTGTCCCCCGGAGATCATCAGCCATGGCCAAAGCTCAGACGGGAGGTCCTTACGGTTTACTGTCCGCCCACCCGGGTGTGTGGCTTTTTATGATGATGTGGGGTAGTCGTTGCCGTGCCAGCGCCGATGCGTCCCCCGCCGGAGTTGCTACCCCTGCAGGTGCCGACCCCGGTGGTCGAGTACGTGCTTGCAGCCGGGGTGCTGCTCGCGACGGTGCTGCTGGTGCGGTACGGGGGCAGGCTGCTCGAGATCCCCGTCGAACAGCAGTTCGACCGGCAGTCCGTGCAGGCGACCGTCACCCGTGTGCTGAAGATCGGGATGGTGGCGGCGGGGCTGGTGCTCGCGCTGTCGGTCATCGGTGTCGATCTGGGCAACGTCGTGCTGTCGGTGACCGTGTTCTCGGCGGTGCTGGGGCTGGTGCTCGCGCCGATCGTCGCGGCGATCATCAACGGCCTGTTCATCCTGATGGACCAGCCGTATGAGATCGGGGACATGGTCGAACTGGACGACGGCAGACGGGGGTTCATCGACAACATGACGATCCGCTACACCAAGATCATCACCCTCGAGAACACCTTCCTCGTCATCCCCAACTCGGTGATCCGCGAGCGGCTGGTCACCAACTACTCCGCGGAGGACCCGCGCACCCGGCTGACGCTGCGGTTCGGGCTGACGTACGACTCCGACATCGACCGCGCACGGGAGCTGATCCAACGCACCGCCGCCTCGGTCGACGGCGTGATCGAGGGGGGCCCCGCGATCCGGATCCGCGCGGCACGCTATCCTGCGGTGCCCACGGTGTTGCTGCGCGAGTTCGGTGACAGCGGGATCATCCTGGAGCTGTGGTGCTGGGTCGAACGGCCGTTCCAGCTCATCGGTACCACCTCCGCGATCAACGAGGCGGTGCGGACCGCGTTCCACGCGGACCCCGCGCACCTGGAGTTCGCCTTCCCCCACCGGCATCTGAAGTTCGATGACCGGCGCATCCCCGACGCTGCACAGCAGCGGCTGCCACTGGACGACGAGAGCTGACCCTCACTCGTGGGCGGCGTCCCACTCGTCGGGGCGACGGAGGTTGCCACACTCGGTGCACTCCAGTCGGCCCATCGTGTCCGCGGCGACCGCCAGCGAGTCGCAGACGGTGCAGTGATACCCCCACGGGGTCGTCAACGCCGCATCGACGAACACCCGTGCGAAGGGGCCCTCCGAGCCGATCTCGGTCTGCGAGGCGTCGATGTGCACCGTCGACCCCTCGGCCTCGCGGGGCTCTGCCTGTGAGGTCATGTCCGGAACGACTCACCACAGCCGCACTCGGAGACGATGTTCGGGTTCTCCACGTGGAAGCCGGCACCCTGGAGGCCGTCCTCGAACGCGAGGACCGACCCCCCCACGTAGTTCCGGCTCGCCGGGTCGACGAACACGCGGAGTCCGTTCTCCTCGACCACCGCGTCATCATCCTCCGGGGCGGTGTCGAAGCGCATGCCGTAGGACAACCCCGCACAGCCCCCCTGCTGGACGAACAGGCGCAGACCGGCCTCACCGGTGTCGAGCCCCTCGCTCTCGATCAACCGCAGTGCCTCCGCCGCGGCGGCATCGGTGACCGACACTGCGGGGGCCCCGTCAGATGCTGATGCGGTGCTGCTCATACCCCCCAAGAATGCGCCGAGGGGATTAATTCTGACGCTGGGTGCGGACCTGGACGGAGTGGGCGTGTGCCTCGAGCCCCTCAGAGCGGGCGATCGGCACGATCACCTCCTCGAGGTCGACGAGGCCGCTCGGTGTGAGCTCCTGGATGGTCTGTGTCCGCACGAAGCTGTCGACACTGAGCCCCCCGTGCACCCGCGCACCCCCCATCGTGGGCAGCACGTGGTTCGGACCGGTGGCGTAGTCACCCGCCGCCACGGGCGTCATCCCGCCGAGGAAGATGCTCCCGGCGTGCTGGATCCGGTCGGCGACGTCCTGGGGGGCGGCCGTCTGGATCGACAGGTGCTCTGGGGCGTACGTGTCAGCGAAGGCGATCGCCTCCGAGATCGACCGGGCCAGGAAGACCCCCGAGCGGGCATGCTGCAGCGCCTCCGCGATGATCGCCGTGCGGTCGCGGTCGACATGCTGGGTCTCGACCGCCGCGATGACCTCCGCGCCGAGGTCGGCATCATCGACCACACACACCACCGAGGCGGCGGGGTCGTGTTCGGCCTGGGCGAGAAGGTCCGCCGCGACGTACCGCGGATCTGCGGTCTCGTCCGCGATGATGACGACCTCAGAGGGGCCCGCCGGGAAGTCGATCGGCACGTGCTCGCTCACCGCCACCTTGGCCGCGGTCACCCACCGGTTCCCCGGGCCGACGATCTTCTCGACGCGGCCGATGGTCTCGGTGCCGTAGGCCGCTGCGGCGACCGCCTGTGCGCCACCGACGGCGTAGACCGCATCGACATCGGCGATCGCCGCTGCTGCGAGCGTGGCGGGCGGCACCGGATCGCCCGGAGGGGTGAGGATGATGACCTCCTCGACGCCCGCCACCCGCGCGGGGACCGCCCCCATCAGCACACTCGAGGGGTACGCTGCGGCACCCCCCGGTGCGTAGACGGCCACCCGACCGAAGGGGCGGAAGCGCCGTCCCAGCGTCCCCACCGCATCATCGATGGTGTAGTCCGCTCGCAGCTGGCTGCGGTGGAACGCCTCGATCCGCGTCGCGGCGGTCTCGAGTGCCCCCCGCAGCTCAGCATCGATCGTGTCGAGTGCATCCGGAAGCTGGTCGGTGACGTCGATGCTGCCGATGGTGACGTCATCGAGCTCCGTGGCGTAGTGGTACAGCGCGGCATCGCCCTCAGTGCGCACCCGCTCGATGATCGCCCGCACGCGCTCGTGCACATCGGGGTCGGCCTCACCTGGCTCGAAGAGCGCGATGCGTTCGTCCGGACCGAGGTCGGCGACCGGACGCAGCTCGAGGTCCATACCGCAGGCTGCAGAGGGATGCCTATGGCCGTTGCGGAAGATGTGCGCCCGAGACACTAACCTCCGGCATCATCCTACGGCGGCGTGCCAGGTCAGCCGGGAAACCCTCGTGTCGGGCGGTCCGAATCAGGGGACGGACGGCCCCATGCCACACACCTGGGTTCTCCGATCCATCATCGGCACCATCGTGGTGCTCCTCCGGTGGGGACGTACGGTGTGCACGACTGGTACGCCGTGCGATGGTATGACGCTTGCTGCATCACCCGTTCGCGTACTCATCCGCGGTGATCTGGACGTACCGGCCGTCCCGGAGGGTCCGCTTGGCCGTCCGGTACTGGTACAGCAGCCGGATCGCCCCGAGGCCCAACAGCAGGTTGCGGAGCCGGAACAGCCCGTACCCATCGGCGACCCGGAGGATGCGGCGGGCGGTGCGGAAGGACCGGTCCCAGTCCGCGGGGCCGTACGGAGCGACCACATCGGCCATCGCCACGTTGCGGAGCACCTCATCCCCGATCGCCGCCTTCCATGCGGGGTTGTAGCCGGTGAGTGTGCCCTCTGCGGCGAGCTCCCCCGCGATCCGGCCGGTCGCGATCGCGGTGTGGTCCCCTCCCTCGTGGAAGGCGGAGGTCGCCCCCATCGCCCCACCGACGATCGCCACCTCCCGATGCGTCGGGGAGTCGATCGGCCGGGTCGAGCTGATCGCGTACGTCTCGGTGCCCGCGCGCTTGCCGCGGTCAGCGACCAGCGGGAACGCCTCATCGACGTCGTAGGAGTCGCCGTACTCCATCTCGAGCAGGCGCTGGATGTACTCCGCCCCCGACGGGATGGCCGTGTCACCGGGGCGCAGGAGGGGGTACTGCTGGGGGTCATCGACGTCGGCGAGCTCGAGGCCGATCGGCATCGTCAGCCCGATCCGGGCGGTGTTCTGGTCGTTCGGGAAGATCCAGGGGTACGCGGTGTGCCCCGGCATGTGCCCCCACCAGAACCGGATCGACCCCGCCAGCTCCGCGGCCACCTCCGGTGGCAGGCGGCGGTGCTCCTGGTAGGCGATGTGGTTCGTCCGGGGGGTGGCCATCTGCTCGACGGTCGCCGCCGGCAGCAGCTCCGTGAGCACCCGCCCGGTGACCTGTCGCTGGGGGCCATCTGCCAGGATCAGATGCGGGGCCTCCACGCGGCGTCCGTCCCGGAGTGCGACGGTGTGCATGCGGTGCTGCTCATCGGCGAGGTCGACGTCGGCGACGGCGGTGCCCACCTCGTAGACCGCCCCAGCGGCCGTCGCGCGGTCGCGCAGGTAGTCGTCGAACCGCGCGCGGTGCATGCAGAAGCCGAAGTGCTCGTACGAAGCCGGCAGTCCCGTCGACCGCAGCGTCAGCGACTCGCTCGGGCCGATGAACTCCGCGCGGTCGAGGACGTCCACGATGACCCCATCGGGGAAGGCGCCGGGGTCCAGCTCCATGATGTCGACCCAGTAGTCGAGGATGCCCGCCGCATCCGTCGAATCGGGCCCCAGGCGGTCGGGGCGGTCATCCCGGGGGACCCCCTTCTCGAGGATGAGCGCCGCCGCACCACCGCGGGCCGCCGCATGCCCTGCTGCCATCCCTGCAGGGCCGCCGCCGATGATGACGACGTCGTACGATTCCATATCAGCGAACCAGCAGAGAGTGGTATTAATCCCTCTGACCCCGCAGTCTGCAGCCTGCGGCCCCGCGTGCTCACTCGGTGGCCGCGCGAGCGAGGGGGGCGTACCACTCACGGTTCGCGGTGAACCATCCGATGAACGTCTCGACCCCCTCACGGATCGAGTGGGATGGGCCGTATCCCAGCAGTGCCGCCGCCCGCGCGGTGTCAGCCCGCGTGTGCGGGGCGTCGATCGCGAAGGCGTCGCGGTGTTCGATGGGGACCGCCGGGTCGATCGCATCGCGGATCACCGCCGCCAGCTCACCGATGGTGATCCGGTCCCCCGAGCCGATGTTCAGGACGCGCCCATCGGCCGCCGCGGTGTCGGCGAGCTGCATGTTGACATCGACGACGTCCGCCACGTACGTGAAGTCCCGACTCTGTGTCCCATCCCCGTAGATCTCGAGTGCATCCCCCGCGAACGCCCGCGAGACGAAGTTGGAGATCGCCATGTTGGGCCGCATCCGGGGACCGTACACCGTGAAGTAGCGCAGCACCACCACCGGGAGGTCGTACACATCGGCGTAGGTCAACGCGTACCGGTCCGCAGCCAGCTTGGTCGACCCGTACGGGCTGATGGGGACGGTGGGGTCCGACTCGCTGAACGGCAGCAGGCGCTGGTCCCCACCGTAGACCGACGAGGAGGAGGCGATGATGAGGCGGGTGGGCTCCTCCGCCCGGGCAGCCTCGAGCAGATTGAGCGTCCCGGTCACGTTGACGTCGTGATAGGTGCGGGGGTCCTCGACGCTGGGGCGGACCCCCGCCTTCGCCGCATGGTGATACACCAGGTCCACACCCGCGCACGCATCACGGACCTGTGCCGCATCACGCACATCCCCCTCGATGATCTCGACGGTGCCCCCGGATGCGGCTGCGGTCTCCCGCAGGCGTGCGGCGGTGGCGTCCTTCAATCGCAGGTCGTAGAAGGGGTCGCGGTTGTCGAGGATCCGCACCGCATTCCCCGCAGTGAGCTGTGCCTGTGCGATGTGCCCCCCGATGAACCCCAGCCCACCCGTCACGAGCACCTGCATACCGAGCAGATGTGCGAAGGCCGACAAACCACTTGCGACCGTGAGCATCGGGAGGGCTTTGTGTCATTCGGCTGAAGGCCGCCCAGTGAACCCACAGGAGGACCCACGGGTGGTGGTGATGCGACAGGAGGTCAAGATGATGGACCCGCAGGGGCTGTATGAGACGCTCGTTGGCCGGGTGGGCGCGGACCGGGTGCTGCTTGCGACGACCGCCGCTGCGGAGCGGGAGCTGGTCCCGCAGGTGGCGATGGCCGTCGGCCACAGCCTCCCCGAGACGCTGCTCGAGGACCCTGGTGCGCTGGAGGTCTTCGCCTGCTCGTTCTCGGGGGTGGGGCATCTGGACCTCGAGCGGTACCGCAGCGCCGGGGTCGCCGTCACCAACGCCGCGGGGGTGCACGCGGTCAACATCACCGAGCATGTCATCGGTGCGATGCTGTACTTCAGTCGGGGGTTCGACACCGCGGTGAGACAGCAACGTGCGGCGAGATGGGCACCGTTCATGCCGGGGGAGCTGGCGGGGACCGAGGCGGTCGTCGTCGGGATGGGGGCGATCGGCACCCGCGTCTGTGAGATGCTGGGGCGCTTCGACGTCGCGGTCACCGGCATCCGACACTCGGCCGAGAAGGGTGGACCGGCCGCGACGGTGGTGGGGTACGATGCCCGCGCAGCGATCGATGCGGCGCTCGCGCGGGCGTCGTTCGTGATCATCGCCGCGCCACTGACCGCACAGACACGCGGGTTCATCGACGGGCAGCGGCTGGGGGGGATGCGATCGGATGCGGTGCTCATCAACGTGGGGCGTGGCCCGATCGTGGAGACGGATGCGCTGGTGGAGGCGCTGCGGTCGGCGACGATCGGGGGGGCGGCGCTCGATGTCACCGACCCGGAGCCGCTGCCTGCATCACACCCGCTGTGGGGGCTCGAGAACGTGCTCATCACCCCACACACCGCGGGGACGACCCCCCACTACTGGGAGCGGTTGGCGGACATCGTCGAGACGAATCTGCGCCGGCTCAAGACGGGCAGCGCGCTCCAGAATCGCGTCGCCTGATCAGAGGTACCCCGCCTGCAGCAGCAGCTCGCCGTTCAGGATCGACGCCCCGGCGGCACCGCGGATCGTGTTGTGTGCCAGGCAGTTGTACATCATGCCGGTCTGGGTGCCCGTGATCCCCCCGACGCTCACCTGCATGCCGCCGCCACGCATGCGATCGAGCCGGGGCTGAGGGCGGTCCATCGCATCGAAGACGGTGATCACCGGATCGGGCGAGGAGTGCAGTTCGGCGCTCGGGAACAGCTGCATCGCCGCGGCGGTGGCCTCCGTATCGAGCGGCTCGGTGGTCTCGATGAACACCGTCTCGAGGTGTCCGTCGATGGTGGGCACCCGGTTGGTCGACGCGGAGACGGTCATCGGATGGGGGACCACCGCATCGCCGTCGAGCGTGCCCAGCAGCTTGGCGGACTCCGACTCCATCTTCGGGCCCTCCCCGCTGATGTGGGGGATCACGTTGTCGAGGATCTGCATCGAGGTCACCCCACCGTAGCCCGCGCCCGAGACCGCCTGCAGCGTCACCACATGCACCCGCTCGAGGCCCGCATCCCGGACCGCCGCGAGGGTGGGGACCATCGTGATCGTCGAGCAGTTGGGGTTCTTCAGGATCACCCCCGCCGTCTGCCGCGCATCACGCTGGACGTCCAGCAGTCCGAGGTGCGAGGGGTTCACCTCCGGGATCACCAGCGGGACATCCGGTGCCATCCGGTCGTTCGAGGCGTTCGAGGAGACCACGTACCCCGCCTCAGCGAAGGCGGGCTCGACCGACGAGGCCACCGCAGAGGGCAGCGCGGAGAAGACGAGCTCAGCATCATCGCTCACCGCCGCAGGGTCCGTCTCGACGACCGGCAGCTCCGCGGTCCCCGCCGGCAGCGGCGTCGGCAACCGCCACGTGGCCGCCTCTGCGTAGGGCTTGCCCGCACTCGACGCGGAGGCGGTCAGATCGGTGAGCGCGAACTGCGGGTGGTCCGCCAGCAGCTGGATGAACCGCTGGCCCACCGCACCGGTCGCACCCAGGACAGCGACGTTGACGGTCATACCGGGTGCGTGAGTGTGACTGGCATAAACCGTTTGCATTGCCCGGGTTCTCGACAGATGTCGAAGGTGACTTCGCTGAACCGATACAATGAGGTGGTCGCTCCCTCTGCTGCGGATAGGGATGTTCGAGAAGGTCCTGGTCGCGAACCGAGGCGAGATCGCCATCCGGGTGATCCGGGCCTGCCGTGACCGGGGGATCGCGACGGTGGCCGTGTACAGCGATGCGGACCGCGAGGCCCGACATGTCGGACTGGCGGATGCGGCGTATCACATCGGTCCGGCACGGGCCGCAGAGTCGTACCTGGACATCGACCGGATCGTCGCCGTCGGCCAGGAGGCAGCGGTCGATGCGGTGCACCCGGGCTACGGCTTCCTCGCGGAGAATCCCCGGTTCGCCGAGGCGGTGATCGATGCGGGGATGACCTGGATCGGTCCGCCCCCGGCGGCGATGCGACAGCTGGGCGATAAGACGGCCGCACGCAGCATCATGGCTGAGGCGGGTGTGCCGGTGATCCCCGGGAGCGAGGAGCCCATCACCGAGCCCGCGGAGGTGCATGCGTTCGGGGAGACACACGGCTACCCGGTGGCGATCAAGGCGGCGGGCGGGGGCGGGGGGCGGGGGATGAAGATCGTCCATGAGCCCGAGGAGGCGGCCACCAAGCTCGATGCTGCCGTCCGGGAGGCCACCGCGTACTTCGATGACCCACGGGTGTACCTCGAGCGGTTCATCGAGACCCCCCGCCACGTCGAGATCCAGGTCATCGCCGATGCAGACGGGACCGCCATCCACCTCGGCGAGCGCGACTGCACCCTGCAGCGCCGGCATCAGAAGCTGATCGAGGAGGCGCCCTCGCCCGTGGTCGATGCGGAGCTGCGCGCGGCCATGGGCGATGCGGCCATCGCGGGCGTCACCGCCGCCGGCTACGCGAGTGCGGGGACCGTGGAGTTCCTCGTCACCCCGGATGCGTTCTACTTCATGGAGGTCAACACGCGCATCCAGGTGGAGCACCCCGTGACCGAGCTCGTCTGTGGGGTCGACCTCGTCGACCTCCAGCTGGAGGTGGCCGCGGGCAGGCCGCTCGCGCTGACGCAGGAGGAGGTCCGGCTCGAGGGCCACGCGATCGAGTTCCGCATCAACACGGAGGATGCACGGGCGGACTTCCGGCCGACGACCGGGGTGGTCGAGCGGTACGACCCACCCCGGGGCATCGGGGTCCGCGTCGAGGACGGGGTGACCACAGGCGCGACCGTGGGTGGGGAGTACGACTCGATGATCGCGAAGCTGATCGTCCACGGGAGCGACCGCGAGCAGGCGCTGGCGCGGGCAGAGCGCGCCCTCGGTGAGTACACCATCGAGGGGGTCCAGACGATCATCCCGTTCCACGCGGCGATCATCGCCGATGAGCGGTTCCGGACGGGGGCGTATCACACCCGGTTCGTGGATGAGTCGCTCGATGTCCCGGCTCTGCTCGGGGAGGCCGGGGGGGCAGACGCGAGCGGGGGCGGACCAGCGGCGACGGAGGGCGATCCCGTCACCTACACCCTGGAGGTCGATGGGCAGCGCTTCGAGGTGACCGTCCATGGCGACACCACCACCACCCGGACGCCACAGCAGGCGCAGACCGCCCCATCGATGGGGGAAGCCGGCGGCGGCCACGCCGTCGGGGACGGGACGGTGACCGCCGAGATGCAGGGGACCATCCTCGGGGTGAGCGTCGCGGAGGGCGATGAGGTCCGCTCGGGCGATGTGCTGTGTGTGCTTGAGGCGATGAAGATGGAGAACGAGGTCACCGCCACGAGCGATGGCACCGTCACCGCGGTGGCGGTCGCCGTCGGGGACCAGGTCGACGCCGGAGACCCCCTCATCCAGATCGAGTGATGGGCGAGCCGACGCGCACGGCGATCCTCGATCGGCTCGCGGCGGGGGCCACCAGCGGACCGGCGCTCGCGGCGGGCCTGGGTGTCACCCGTGCGGCGGTGTGGAAGCAGATCGAACAGCTGCGTGCGGAGGGTGTGCGGATCGACGCGACGGCGGAGGGGTACCGCATCGCGGGGGTCTCAGGGGTCACCGCCGCGACGCTGTCGCTCGATGCGAGCTTCGACTGGGAGGTGGTCCATGCGGCGCGCATGCGGAGTACGAACACCCGGGCACGGGCGGTGATCGACGCCGGTGGCCCCGACTGTGCGATCGTCGCCGACACGCAGACGGATGCCCGCGGGCGGCGGGGGCGCACCTGGAGCGCACCCGCAGGCGGCATCTGGCTGTCCGTCGTGCACACCCCGACGCTGGGCACGCACGCGCTGCCGCTGTACACGCTGGCTGCGGCGGTGGCGGTCACCGACACGCTGAAGCGGTGGGGCCTCACCCCGGAGATCAAGTGGCCGAACGACGTCCGTCTCACCGACGCTCCGCGGGGGAAGGTCGCGGGGATCCTGAGCGAGCATCACGGAGAGGTCGACGGGGGTGGTCGGGTGGTCATCGGGGTGGGGCTGAATCTCAACCTCCCGCTGGATGCCCTCCCAGAGGGGGCGACCGCCGTGGCGGCCGTCAGGGGCGCGCGTGACCGGCGTCGCAGCACCCAGCAGCTGCTGGCACAGCTGGCGGATGCCCTCACGACACTCGAGGGGCCAGACGGCACCGCGGCGGTCACCGACCGGTGGCGGGCGGCTGCGGCGACACTCGGGCGTGCGGTGGCCGTGGAGCTGCCGGCCGAGCGGGTCGAGGGGACCGCGGTGGACATCACCGATACGGGTGCGTTGGTGGTGGAGACGGCGGCGGGTCGCCGGCGCGTCACCGCCGGCGACTGCATCCATCTGCGGTGAGCCTCAGCCCGAGCCATCGATCAGGGTGCCCACCGCCTCACCGGCGAGGAACGCCCCGAGCGCGGCGTCCCCGAAGATCCGGACGGGACGACCCACCGCGAGCATCTCGCGGACCTTCGCGGCCATCCCCCCGGTGACGTCGGTCACCCCCGAGCTGCCGAGGGTATCGGCGACGGACTCGTAGGCGGTGATGCGCTCGATCACCGCACCCTCTGCATCCAGCACCCCCGGCACATCACCACAGAGGCCGATGCGCGCGACGTCGAGGCGACGGGCGAGACCGGTGATGAGGCGGTCACCGCTCAGGATCGTCGCACCCCGGTCGGCATCGAGGATGACGTCCCCGAAGCAGACCGGCACGAGGCCCTGCTCGACCGCCAGCGCCAGCGGCGCGGTCGCCAGATGCAACCCGGCACCCCCAGCCCGGTGTGCGAAGCTGAGTGGGGCCAGCGGCACCGCGGGCACACCGGCAGCGATGAGCTGGTCCACCACGACCGCATTCAGACGGAGCATCGCCGCGTGGATCGCTGCGATCGCCGCAGCGTCGGTCGTCCCCGCCGTGGGTGAGACATCGTACGCAGCGGCGTGGTGATGCCCGAAGCTGCCACCACCGTGGACGATGACCAGCGCATCGGTGGTGTCCGCGATCGACCTGGCGAGCGATGCGAGGGCGGCCTCATCGACCGCCTCGACCCGCTCCTTGTGTGTGATGATGCTCCCGCCGAGCTTCAGGAGCGTCGTCATCGGGGTTCGACCCGCGCACCGTCTGCGTCCAGTTCGGCCCGGAACACCTCCACGCAGGCGGGGGTGTACCGCAGGGCGCGGGTGGTCTCCGGTGTGGGATCGAGGCTCACGATGCAGCCCGCCCCACCCGCACCGGTGAGCTTCGCACCCACCGCACCCGCCTCACGCGCGGCCCACACCATCGCCTCCAGGCTCTGCCCGGAGACACCCAGCGCCGCCAGCAGACCGTGGTTGATGTCCATGAGCGCACCGAGCTCGCCGAGGAGGTCCTCGGCCGGGGGCGCATCCGGTGCTGCGCCCGCCAGCAGCTGCTCACCCTCGGTGACGACCGCGCCGATGGTCTCGATCACCTGCGCCGCAGGTGTGTACGCCTCGCGGAGTGCACCGACGCCCGCGACGAGCGACCCCGTCTCCCCGGCGCCCCCATCATAGCCGATGACGAACGGGAGCTGCGGGGCCGCCAGCTGCGAGGTCTGATCCCCCTCGATGCGCACCGCACCGCCCATCGTCGCCGCGAAGGTGTCCGCCCGTGAGGCGTTGCCCCCCTGCACCGCAGCCTCCGCCTCGTACGCCAGCTGCGCCAGCGTCTGCCGGTCCAACGGGGCCTCACAGGCACGCGTGGCCGCATCGATCGTCGCGACGACGACCGCCGCAGACGAGCCCAGCCCCGCCCCCAGCGGCAGCTCGCTCGTGACCGTGAGGTCGAAGCCCAGCTGGGGGTCATCGAGCGTCGAGCGGACCGCATCCACCGCCGCATCGATGTAGCCCATCGCCGCGTCGACCAGCTCCTGGGGGACCGCCACATCGGGCGTCCCACCGACGGAGCCCGCGTACTCCACGGTGAACCCATCCAGCGTCAGATCCGCGGCCCGGACACGGATGTGGTCGTCGGCGCGCGCCTCGGCGGTGACCGTCGCCCGACGGTCGATCGCACAGGGGATCGCCGGCTCGCCGTAGACGACCGCATGCTCGCCGAAGAGGTAGACCTTGCCTGGTGCGCTCACCGTCGTCATGGCCGCAGCTTGCGAGGGTGGTCGCTTAAGCGTGCACGTGCGAGGTCTGCCGAAAGGGAATCGTTAAACACGGTGATGGGCACCTGTCACCTATGGCCGGAACGATCCAGGCACTCGTCGATGGGGGACAGGCCAACCCGGGGCCACCGCTGGGCCCGGAGCTGGGGCCGACCCCGGTGGACGTGGGGGCGGTCGTCGCGCAGATCAACGAGGAGACGGCCGCCTTCGACGGCATGACGGTCCCGATCACCGTCGCGTACGAGGATGATGGGTCGTTCGCGATCGAGGTGGGTGTGCCACCGACGACAGCCCTCATCAAGGACGAGGTGGGCATCGAGTCGGGCTCGGGGGAGCCGCAGGCGGAGTTCGTCGCGGACATGAGCGTCGAGCAGGTCCGCAAGGTGGCAGAGCAGAAGCTCTCGGACCTCCTCGCGTACGACCTGTTCAACGCCGCGAAGGAGGTGGTCGGCACCTGCACGTCGATGGGCATCACCATCGAGGGGAACGACCCCCGTGAGTTCAAGCGGCGGATGGACGACGGGGAGTACGACGCGCAGTTCGACCGCTGAGCGCGTCGTGATCGCAACCCCCCGTGGGGTGAGCTCATGAGTGCGCCCACCGCGGAGATCGCGGCGCTGGAAGCGGTCGCTGCGGCGGGTGCGAGCGTCGCACATGCGGGGTTCCGCGGACGCCTGGAGATCGACCAGAAGGGCGGTGAGACGGACCTCGTGACACACATCGACCGCGCGGCGCAGTCGGCGGTCATCGATGCGATCACCACCCGGTTCGATGCGCCCCAGATCGTCGCCGAGGAGGGGATGCTCCCGAAGCAGCTGCCGGCGGAGGGGACCGCATGGGTGGTCGACCCCATCGATGGGACACACAACTTCATCCGCGGCAGGCGGCTCTTCGCGACCGCGGTGGGGCTCGTCGTCGATGGGGACCCGCAGGCGGGCACCTCCGCGTTCCCCGCGATGGGCGATGTGTACCACACCGACGGCGCGACCGTGTGGCGCAACGGCGAGGAGGTGACCGTCTCTGACGTGCAGAACGCACGCGAGGCGATCATCGCCCCGCTGCTGTGGTGGGAACATGATGACCGGGACCGGTATGCGGCGGTGTGTGCGGCGCTGGTGCGCCGGTTCGCGGACATCCGTCGCATCGGCGCCGCCCAGGGCGTGCTCGCGCAGATCGCCGAGGGGGCGATCGACGGGGCGATCGCCACGACGCGGGGGCACCCGTGGGACACCGTCGGCGGCGTGGCGATGGTGCGGGCGGCGGGCGGAGAGGTGACGGACCTCACCGGGGACCGGTGGCAGCCCGACGCGCCGGGGATGGTGGCCTCGAACGGCGTGTTGCACGCACAGCTGCTCGAGACCGCAGCGGAGGTCGTCGATGGGTGAGCGGCTCACACGGGACGAGCGGCGGTATCTCGGTGCGGTCGGCTCGCTGCTCGGGGCGCTGGCCGTCGGCGTGATGGTGTGGCCACAGGCGGTGTATGACCGGTTCATCTGGCGGTACTTCTGGGGGCCCGTGCAGGCGGATGCGCTGGGGAGTCGGTGTGTGATCCGCGAGGGGGGTGCCGTCGTCACCGGCGAGACGGCGGCCCGCTGTACACTCGCGCCGGGGCCGGTGGCGTACCCCGGCTACACCATCGTCTCGGAGGTGGGGTACATGCTGCTGTTGCTGGTGGGCATCGCGGGGGTGATCCTGCTGCTGCGTCGGCTGGCGATCGTCGTCGATGGGGGGCTGATCCTCGCGCTGGTGCCGCTGATGATCTTCGGTGGTGGGCTGCGCGTGCTCGAGGACTACCTGGATGCGGCCGTGGATCCGCTCGTGCTGTACCCGTGGAACACGCTGCTCATCAGCCCGATCATCTACCTCACGGTGTTCGTGATCGCGCTGGCCGTGGTGCTCGGTGGGGTCACCGGTGCGCGACGCAGCGGTGGGAGTCCCACCCGGACGGTCGCACTCGCGGGGGGGGTGCTCGCGGTCATCCCACCGGCGATCCTGCTGGAGCGGGGGCTGCAGACGGCGGCGGTGACACTGTACCCACAGGTGATCACGGTGGTGGTCGTGGGGACGGTCGCAGCGGTGCTCGGGCTCATGCGGGTCCTCGCGCGGGTGCGACCGCAGCTGATCGATGGGCGCGAGTCGCTCGCGATGGTGGTGCTCGGGGCGCATGGGCTGGATGGTCTGGCGAACGTCGTGGGACTCGACTGGATGCCCGCGCTGGATGCGGGGCCGAATCTCATCGCGAAACATCCGGCCAACCAGTTCGTCGTCGATCTGACGAGTTCGCTGCAGCCAGCGTCGCTGACCGCGGTGGTCGGCGACACCTGGCCGTTCCTCATGATCAAGCTCACCGCGGCGGTGGTGATCCTGTGGGTCTTCGAGCCGGAGTTCATGGAGGAGTCCCCGCAGTTCAGCGGGCTGCTGCTGGTGGCGATCATCGCCGTCGGTCTCGGTCCGGGCACACGCGATGTGCTGCGGGCGACCTTCGGGATCTAGGGGAACGGGTGCGGGCGGCGGGTGTGGACGGCGTGTGCGTCCGAGCCGACCCGGTCGCCGAAGTAGGGCTCGCGGACGAACAGCGGCTGCGCCGCGGGGATGAGCGCGCGGACCGCCTCGAACCCCATCGCGCGCAGGTCGCCGGTGGTCACCGAGACGGCGACCGCCGCGAGGCCCTCGTCTGCGAGGGCGTCGATCAGGGGATCGAGCGTTGTCGGACCGGGGGTGAGGACGCTCTCGATGGCGACCGCCCCACCCGGACCGGGCAGTGCATCGAACGCGGGCGCGGGGTCCGACGCATACCGTGCGACACCATCGTACGTCTCGGCGGTCGTCTCCGCTCCCATCGCATCGATCTCCATCCAGTTCTGTGTGGCTTCGATGACCGCGTGTCGGGCCGCAGCTTCCGGCTCCACCGCGGCCGCCGAGCCGAACGCACACCGGGGGTAGCCGGCCGCTCGATGGACGGCGGCGATGCAGACGGGCACCCCGACAGCCGTGGGCGTGGCCCAGCAGGTGACGGTGAGGTCAGCGGCGCGCAGACGGGTCGACAGCGTCTGCATCGCCTCCGAGCCGACGGTGACCCGGTGGACGGGGGCCTCCCCGTACCACGCGCACATGATCGCATCACGCTCGATCACCTCGAGGAGCCCACCGTGGATGGCCCGCTCGCGCGAGCGCGCGAGCGCCAGCCCGGTGGTGATCGGCGGGCGGAGCTGCGGGCCCGGTGGGGGGTGGTAGACGAGACCGGCGGGGACGGCCGTCGCTGAGCGGGTGTGGAGGTCGAGACCCGTGACCCACGGCAGCGACGCCGGCAGCGGTTCATCGGGCCGTGCGAGCGCCTCGAGCGACAGCGCCGGGGTGATCGTCTCCGGCGGTGCGGTCTGCAGTGCATCGACGTCATACACGCTCGCCGCATACCGCTCGAGGGCCTCGCCGAGCGCGCGCATGTAGGCGCGATCCCAGTTTAGATCAACACCCGCTGCCATCAGTCCTTGCTCATGGGCATGCGACATGGGGTGTGTGGAGACCCTGGCGAGGTAGTACGGCAGGGGGGTCGACGCCTCCTCCCCGACGGCCTCGATGATCCCGACGGTGGCGTCGACCGCCACCTCCGCGGCGGTGATGGCCGCCTCCAGGCCCTCGGTGACCACCGCGGTGGGCCCCGGTGGATCACGTGGGAGCGGTCGGGGGAGCAGCCTGGACGCCTCGGTGCGGCCATCGGGGTGGAGGATGAGCAGCCGGTCGGTGAGGGGATCGTCCGCAGCGAGCACCAACCGGGCGAGCCCCGCGAGCGCCGGTCTCATGCTCGCGGGGGCGCCCTCACCGACCGGCTCGAGCCCCCGCTCGTAGGCCACCGCAGGCGGGACCGTCGGGCAGCAGGCGATCGCACCGGCATCGGGGGCCGACGGCGATCGACCGACGAGGAGCTGGCCGGGGTGCTCGATGGGGGGCTGGTCGTCCCAGGTGTGACAGGGCAGGCCGACGTCGGCGGCCGCCAACAGCGCACAGATGTCGGGCGCTGCGGTGACGGAGAGCTCGTGGCTCACCGCTGGTCCACCCCGCTCATCCGATCACCGACCCCGCCGCCTCGAGCAGCGCGACCGGATCGGCGTCCTCGCGGTACGGCTGGCGCAGCTCCAGACGGAGCCGCGGTCGGCCCACCGACTGGGGGATGGGTGTGGTCTCGATGACACCCGCATCCTCCAGCTGGGACTTCACCCGGGAGAAGGTGGCCCGGGAGGCGATGTCGCTGTCGACGCCCCAGGCGGTCACCTCTGCGAGCTGGCCGCCGTGGCATGCCGTCGCCAGCAGGGCGAGTGCGGTGGGATCGATCGCTGCCTCGACCGGCCACAGCTGCCGTGCTGTCGCCACCAGCGCATCGAAGCGCTCGGCGACCGGGGGCGCGACCCGCTCTGCCAGGGAGGCATGCAGCTGGTGGTAGCCGAGGTGATGCTGCTCGGTGGGGGGGGTCGCGGCGACCGCGGACTGCCACGCACGGTCGACCCACCCACCCCACCGCTCGGTATCCAGCGGCAGCAACGCCGTGGTCTGGTCGCGGGCGTACACCGTGCCGATGACCGCACCGCCCACCAGCGTCCCCTCCATGGCGGCCGATGTGGTGTGTGTGACCGCGCGGTCGGCGGCGGCGAGGTCCGCGAGTTGGGCGGCGGTCGGAAAGCGGTCGGCGATGGCGGCCTGCACCGAGGGGGTGAGCACCACGGTCAGGCGGCCCCCGCCCTCGGTCGGATGCGTCCGATCGACCACGGCACTCAGCAGCGACAGCGAGGGGTTGATCAGCCGGATCTCACCCCCGCCGGCGAGGGCGTCTGCGATGGTCGTGACCGGGTCGCGCGCGGGGGGGTGGGGCCGCATGGTCAGCCTGATGCACGCCGCGCCAGGTATTTATCAGGCTCGGACCACCCTGAGAAAAACCAGCCCCATGCCGTGTGAACAACACTTATTGGCACATCCGACCGGACCTCGGTATGGAGTACGAGACGGTGGCGGCCGTCGATCCGGCCGTCGCTGAGGCGTTGGAGGCGGAGGTCGACCGGCAGGAGCGCACCCTCGCGATGATCGCGAGTGAGAACCATGCCTCGACGGCCGTCCTGGAGGCACAGGGCAGCGCCCTGACGAACAAGTACGCCGAGGGCTACCCCGGGTCGCGGTACTACGCGGGCTGTGAGCACGCGGACACGGTCGAGCAGAAGGCGATCGACCGCGCGAAGGAGCTGTGGGGCGCCGCGCACGTGAACGTCCAGCCGCACTCGGGCACGCAGGCGAACATGGGCGTCTACCTCGCGATGCTCGAGCCGGGTGACAAGATCCTCTCGCTGGATCTGACCCACGGCGGGCACCTGAGCCACGGGCACCCCGCGAACTTCGCCGGACAGCTCTTCGAGGTCGAGCAGTACGAGGTCGACCCTGAGACGGGCTATGTGGACTACGAGCAGCTGGCGTCGAAGGCGGCGACGTTCCAGCCGGACATCATCGTCTCGGGCTACTCGGCGTACCCGCGGGAGGTCGAGTTCGACCGCGTCCAGGCGGTCGCCGACGAGGTGGGAGCGTACCATCTCGCCGACATCGCGCACATCACGGGTCTGGTGGCCGCAGGGGTGCACGCGAGCCCGGTGGGGATCGCCGACTTCGTGACGGGGTCGACGCACAAGACGATCCGCGCGGGCCGCGGGGGCATCATCATGTGCGAGGCGGAGTACGCCGATGCGATCGACACGGCGGTCTTCCCCGGCGCGCAGGGTGGGCCACTCATGCACAACATCGCCGGGAAGGCGGTGGGCTTCGCTGAGGCACTGGAGGAGTCGTTCGTCCCGTACGCCGAGCAGACGGTGCGCAACGCCCAGACGCTGGCAGACACGTTCAGCGCCGCGGGGCTGCATGTCGTCTCCGGCGGCACCGACACCCATCTGGTGCTGGTCGACCTGCGACCATCACACCCGGAGACGACGGGCAAGACCGTCGAGGCGGCGCTCGAGTCGACGGGGATCGTGATGAACGCGAACACGGTGCCAGGGGAGACGCGCTCGGCGTTCGACCCCTCGGGCATCCGCTTCGGGACGCCCTCGCTGACGACACGGGGGTTCGGTGAGGAGGAGATCATCGAGGTGGGTGAGCTCATCGTGGAGGTCATCGACGACCCCGATGCGACAGAAACCCTCGAACGGGTGACAGAACGAGTCGCCGCGCTGACGGCCGCACACCCCATCTACGACGACTGAGCCGGACAGCGGACAACGATTAAGTGCATCTCCGGGGTGCGGTGCACTGATGGCGACGATCATTGATGGGGAGGCCACCGCCCAGCAGATCCGCGAGGAGCTCGACCCGGCGATCGCGGCGGTCACGAGCGCCGCCGGTGCCCCACATCTGACGACGATCCTGATGAACGAGAACCCCGCGAGCCACACGTACGTCTCGATGAAGCATGCGGACTGCGCGGAGGTCGGCATCGAGAGCACCGACATCCGCTTGGACCCGGAGACGCCAGCTGCAGAGCTCTATGAGGCGATCGAGCAGCAGAACACCGACCCCGGTGTCGACGGCATCCTGGTGCAGATGCCGCTGCCGTCACACATCGACGCCGAGCGCGTGCTGCGGGCGGTCGACCCGGCGAAGGATGTCGATGGCTTCCACCCCGAGAACGTGGGGCTGCTCGTGACGGGCTCGCCGCGGTTCAAACCGGCGACCCCACACGGCATCGAGCAGCTGCTGCTGCGGTCGGACATCGAGACCGAGGGTGCGGAGGCGGTCGTCGTCGGGCGGTCGAACATCGTCGGCAAGCCCATGGCGAACCTCCTGCTGCAGAAGTCCGCAACGGGCAACGCGACGGTGACGGTGTGTCACTCGCGCACGGCCGACCTCGCGGAGAAGACCACCGCGGCGGACATCCTGGTCGCGGCAGCTGGGGTCCCCGAGATGATCGATGGGAGCATGATCAAGCCGGGGGCGACCGTGATCGATGTGGGGATCACCCGGCGGGAGACCGACGATGGTTCGGAGCTCGTCGGCGACGTCGAGTACGACTCGGCGTCGGAGGTGGCGGGGGCGATCACCCCCGTGCCCGGAGGGGTGGGTCCGATGACCCGCGCCATGCTGCTGTGGAACACGGTGAAGGCGGCGGCTGATGCCGCAGGCGTCGCGGTCAGCCTTCCCTGATCACCGTCGGGGGCCGGGTGGGCCCCACCGGGGACCCGCAGTGGCGAGGTCGACCGGGTGGTACTCCGGGACGGGGTCGACCTCGCGCCCCTCCTCGTAGCGCACGAACGAGAGGTAGATCCGCGCCCCGCACGGGGGCGCATCGGCGAACCGCCCGTCGACGACCACCTCGGGCCATCGCAGCCCCGCTGCGGTGGACGCACCGCACTCCAGGAGGACCCCATCTGCCTCCTCGTACGCCTCCGTGGGGCGGCGGTACGTCCACCCCTCCAGTGGGTACGGTGTCACCGACTTATCCGCGAGCGTGGGGACGCGGTCGAGGCTGAACACCTGTCCGCAGGTGGGACAGTGGTACCGGACCGCGACGCTCACGACCCATCACCCATCGCGCCCGTCGCCGTCTCGACCGCCTCGAGCACCGTCTCCACCTCCGCGTCGATGCCACCCGCCTGTGCGAACGCGGGCGAGCCGCCGCCACCGCCACCGAGCGAGCCGGTCACCTCGTCGATGAGCGCGGCGGCATCGTGGTCCGCACCGGCTGCGGCCATGATCCGGATGCGCGCTCCGGGGATGACCACCACGACGTCCTCCAGCGCGTCCTCACGCAGTGCCGTCTCGATCCCCTCGGTGGGCACCCCATCGAGCGTGCCCACCGCCCAGCCGGTCGCCGCCGACCGTGGCAGGGTCTGCAGCTGCAGCCGCCCCAGCTCGACCGCCAGCTCTGCGTGTGCTGCGGACCGCTGCTCGTGTGCGGCCTGCAGCGTCTCTGCGGCCTCGACGAGCGCATCGGTGGGCGCATCCAGCACCTGGGAGAGCCGGCGATGGCTGGCCCAGCCGTCGACGAGCTGTGCGATCGCCGGTGGGCCCACGGTGAAGGTGAGACGGGTGACCCCAGCGCCGGGGTTCGACACATCCTGCAGCATGATCGGTCCGATCGCCGCCGTCGAGCGCACGTGGGTCCCGCCACAGGCGGCCGCATCCCAGTCCGCGATCCGCACCACGCGGACGGGGCCCCCAGCATCGAAGACCCCCTCCTCGGTCTTCACGTTGAACGCGACCTCATCATCCTCGCGCGCCCGCGCCGCATCGAGCTGCTCCCAGCTCACCGCACGGTCCTCCCAGACGACGGTGTTGCAGGCGGACGCGATCGCGGTCAGCCGGTCGGTGTCGAGGGGGGTCGACGTCTCGAGGTCGATGCGCACGCGCTCGTCGCTGATGTCGAAGCCTGCGTACCCCAGCTCCTCGCAGTGGCGGCGCGCCGCACCGTAGACCACGTGACTGGCGGTGTGTGCACGCGCGGTGAACCGCCGGAAGTCGGGGTCGACCTCACCGGTGACGACATCGTCCACCGCGAAGGGGGGCACCTCCGCCAGCTCGTGGACGATCGCCCCGTCCTCGGCGATCACATCGACGACGGCGATCCCATCGATCCGCCCCCGATCGGCCGGCTGCCCCCCGCCTGCGGGGTAGAAGTAGCTCTCTGCGAGGTGGACACGGCACCCCTCCACGGCCGTGACCGGTGCGCTGAAGCGGAGGACCTCCGGCTGCGTCGCCGCGGGTGTGATCATTCGTCGGCCAGCGTGATCTCCAGCGCCTCCTCGAGTGCACGGATCGCCGATCCGCCCACCGCATCGCTGATCGCGCGGCCCGCCTCGACCGACCGCACCGTCTCCGCCTCGAGATCGGCCATCGCCGCGAGCTCTGCGACACTCAGCGCCGCATCCGTCCGTGCAGCCTGCAGACGCTCGCCGTACCCACCGACGAGGTACGGCAACGCGTCTGACTCGTAGTTCGTCCCCTCGCGGACCCACCGGTCCCCATCGGCCTTCGAGCGGTCGATCATCTTCGCCTGCTGGCGGGCGATCTGCTTGCGGCGGGATTCCCCAGCGGTGCCGACCCCCCCGCCGCCTCCGGATGCGGCGGCGCGGTCATCGTGTGGCGCACAGGCCGCACAGACCATGAGCTTCGCACCCGCGATCTCCGCGGCGCGCAGCCGGGCATCGTCCGCCCCACACAGCTCGCAGGCCGATGCGGTGGCCCCACCGCCACCCCGTCCGGTCGAGTACTTGGCCATGCCGGGTGTACGGAGGGCAGATATCTAAGGCTACGGTCGTCGGGGCGGCGAGCAGAACAGTGCGTGGGACCGGATTTGAACCGGCGGACCCCTTTGGGACAGCGCCCTCAACGCTGCGCCGTTGACCTGGCTTGGCTACCCACGCAGCAACCGTATCGCGCACCAGCAGCTACTTGAACGGACTGTATATGCGTTTCTTTTCCCCTGACGGAGGCGGCAGAGCTAATCGGTGGCAGGCGAGTGC
The DNA here is from genome assembly GCA_031580685.1 of Haloquadratum sp. GTDB lineage: Archaea > Halobacteriota > Halobacteria > Halobacteriales > Haloferacaceae > Haloquadratum. The sequence goes on from JAVLBV010000003.1 coordinate 46,462, forward strand.
TCCCGCATGATGGCGACGGTGCGCCGACACCTGCTCATCGGCTCGCTCGGCATGAGCCTGCTCGCGATCGGCACGGTCTTCGCGGCGGTGCTGGGTGTGATCCCCCGGACGATGCTCCCGACCGCCCCGGGCGTGGTGCTGGCGGTGATCCCGCACGTGAACGCCGTGCTGTCGACGACGGCGATCGTGACGATCGTCCTGGGCGTGCGGGCGATCCGCCGGGGCGCGGTGAGGCGGCACCGCAGACTGATGCTCATCACCGTCGTGCTGTTCGTCGCCTTCCTGGTGCTGTATCTGTACAAGGTGATCCTCGCGGGGCCGGTGAGCTTCGGGGGGCCCCCGGGGGTCTATGCGCGGGTCTACCTGCCGGTGCTCGCGGTGCACATCATCCTCGCGGTCGTGTGCATCCCGTTCGTGGTGCACGCGCTCCTGTTGGGTCTGACCCATGAGGTCCGCGAGCTGTACCAGACCCGGCATCAGCTGGTGGGACGGATCGGTGCGACCCTCTGGCTCATCTCGTTCGCCCTGGGGAACGTGGTCTATCTGCTGGCGTACATCCTCTACTGATCACTCAGCTGCCGACCCCGCCACCGCGGGTCGGATCGGCCGATCGGTCTCCTCATCCGGGATCGCATAGGGGTACTTCCCCGTCACACAGCCCAGGCACAGGTCACCGCGTGCGGTCTCGAGCACCTCGGTGATCGCATCGATCGACAGGAACGCGAGAGAGTCGGCGCCGATCTCCTCGGCGATCGCCGCGGGGGAGCGGTCCGCGGCGATCAGCTCCGCGCGGGTGGGCATGTCGATGCCCATGTAGCAGGGGGCGATGATCGGCGGTGCGCCGATGCGCAGATGCACCTCTGCAGCCCCCGCCTCCCGCAGCAGCGAGACCAGCTCCCGCGAGGTGGTCCCCCGGACGATGCTGTCATCGATGATCGTCACCCGCCGGTCGACGACCGTCGAGCGGATGGGGTTGAGCTTGATGCGGACCGCCCGCTCGCGGGCGTCCTGCGACGGCATGATGAACGTCCGCCCCACGTACCGGTTCTTCATGAGCCCCTCTGCGAAGCCCAGCTCCGCGCCCGCCTCCTGGGCCGCGGCGGCGTAGCCCGCAGCGAACGACCGACCCGAGTCGGGCACCGGCATGACCACGTCCGAGGCGACACCGGATTCGGCCCACAGCGCCGCCCCCAGCGCGCGACGGGTCGCATACACCAGGCTGCCGTCGATGATCGAGTCGGGGCGGGCGAAGTAGACATGCTCGAAGAAGCAGTGTGCCGTCCGCTCGACATCGACCAGCTGGTGGGAGTCGAAGCCCCCGCCATCGGGGTCGAGGATCACGAGCTCGCCGGGGCGGACATCACGCAGCAGCGTCCCGCCCAGCGCGTCGATCGCCGCCGACTCCGAGGCGAGCATGTAGCCGTCCTCGAGCTTGCCCACACACAGCGGTCGGTTCCCCTGTGGATCGCGCAACCCCATCACCGTCTCATCGTGCATGATCGTCAGCGCGTACGACCCATGCAGCTTCGTCATGGTCCGCTCGATCGCCTCGATGCGATCGGCCTCGAGCAGCTGACGGGCGAGCTCGTGCGCGATGACCTCCGTGTCACCCTCGCTCGTGAAGGCGTGGCCGGCCGCCCCGAGCGCGTCGCGGAGCTCCGCCGTGTTGATCAGGTTGCCGTTGTGCGCGAGCCCCAGCGAGCCGGACTTGAACGAGACGGCGAACGGCTGCGCACAGCACGAGCCGAGGCCACCCTGTGTGGGGTACCGCACATGGCCGATCCCGGTCGTGCCCAACAGCCCCGCCAGCGCATCCGCGGCGAACACCTCGCTGACGAGGCCGGTCTCGACGTGGCTGTGCTGCTGGAAGCCGTCATGGGTGACGATCCCCGCGGCCTCCTGGCCGCGGTGCTGCAGCGCGTACAACGCCGAGTACAGCGGGTGTGCGGCGGCCGTCTCCGCCAGTGAGACCCCCACGACACCGCAGCGGTCGCGCATGGCCTGCCCACCGGGAGACGGCCCCTGCTTGCTCATCATCTGTGGCTACGCCCGCAGGGGAATAAATCCCCACGGCCGTGCACAGATGCGGCTCAGCGTCGGGAGTGCATATGCACGATCATGCGATGCCCCGGTGGCTCACTCGCCCGCTTTGCTCTGCCAGCTGTAGGAGCGGCGCTTGGCGGACTTGCCGAAGCCGCAGGAGGCACACCGGCCCTTCTTGAGGTGGTAGGAGGCCGAACCGCACCGCCGGCACTTCACGTGCACCTTCTTGTTCTTCTTGCCCATCGAGGGGGTGCCAGAACCCGTCATTTGCGTATCATGACCACATTATCGCCGCGTATAATCGTTGTGTTCTCCACGGTCTCGGTCCCCGCGGTCTCGACCGGCTCCGCCGGTGCGCCCAGCACGGCGTTCATGTGCTGGTCGTACCCCAGCAGGAGCCCGTAGAACGACCGGTCGTCCTTCAGGGTCACCGTGACCGGCTCCTCCAGTGCAGACTCGAGCACGTCGAGTGGCCTCGCCGTCATACGTAGACCACGACGCAAACGGCGTATAAGCGTGCCGACGCCGCGGTCGGCAGCGCAGATGCGGTCGGTTTTTATCGCCGGACGCTGCAGAGTCAGGTACCACACCCCCGCGGGTAAGTGGCGATCATGTGATCGGCCACGCGGGACCGACGATCGACGACGGGAGCGCCGGGACGCGTGTCAGGGTCACCGACGAGGAGACACCGATGCGGGTGCCGGACGACGTCCGGGCGGGTGCTGGAGCAAGATCATGGAAATCGAAATCGCAACAATTGGCGGATATGAGGAGGTCGGACGGCAGATGACTGCGGTGCGTGCGGGAGACGATGTGGTCGTGTTCGACATGGGGCTGAACCTGAGTCAGGTCCTCATCCACGACAACGTACAGACCGAGAAGATGCACAGCCTGGACCTGATCGACATGGGTGCGATCCCGGACGACCGGGTCATGTCGGAGCTCGAGGGGGACGTCCAGGCGATCGTGCCCACACACGGGCACCTGGACCACATCGGGGCGCTGTCGAAGCTCGCGCACCGGTACGATGCACCGATCGTGGCCACGCCCTTCACCATCGAGCTGGTGAAGCAGGAGGTCGAGGATGAGAGCAAGTTCAACGTGGGCAACGACCTGGTGAAGATGTCCGCCGGCGAGACGATGGCCATCGGGGACTCGGGGAACGTCGAGCTCGAGTTCGTCCACGTGACGCACTCGATCATCGATGCGATCAACCCCGTGCTGCACACCCCCGAGGGGGCGATCGTCTACGGGCTGGACAAGCGGATGGACTTCTCGCCGGTGCTGGAGGACCCCATCGACATCGAGCGGTTCCGGGAGATCGGCCGCGAGGGCAACGGCGTGCTGTGTTACATCGAAGACTGCACCAACGCCGGCTCGAAGGGGCGGACCCCCTCCGAGTCGGTCGCGCGGATGCACGTGCGGGACACGCTGCAGTCGATGGAGGACTACGATGGCGGCATCGTCGCGACCACGTTCTCCTCGCACATCTCGCGGGTGTCCTCGCTGGTGGAGTTCGCCAAGGAGATCGGGCGACAGCCCGTGCTGCTGGGGCGGTCGATGGAGAAGTACTCGGGCACCGCCGAGCGGCTGGGGTTCGTGGACTTCCCCGATGATGTGGGGATGTACGGCCACCGCAAGTCGGTCGACCGCACGTTCAAGCGCATCATGAAGGAGGGCAAGGAGAAGTTCCTGCCC
>JAVLBV010000040.1:0-9812 GCA_031580685.1 Haloquadratum sp.
GGGTCATCGCCCGAGAGCACCTGGAACGGCAGGTCCACGGTCCGTCGGACCACCTCGCTGATCTGCGCCACGTCGGCGCTCGCGGCCTTGTACCCCACGATGTTCGGGTGCGTCGCGAGCATGCTGACGGTCTCAGGATGGATGTTCGAGCCCGTGCGTCCCGGGACGTTGTAGACGACCTGTGGCAGCTCGACGGCGTCGGCGATCGCCTCGTAGTGCTCGAGGATGCCCGACTGCTCCGGGCGGTTGTAGTACGGCGAGATCAGCAGCAGCCCGTCGGCACCCGCGTCGGCGGCCCGCTGTGAGAGCGCGAGCGCCTCGTCGGTGGAGTTCGACCCCGAGCCGGCGATGACGGGGATCGACTCGACGGCGTCGACGGCCGTCTCGATCACCTCGATGTGCTCGTCGTGGCTCAGCGTCGCCGACTCACCCGTCGAGCCCGCGGGGACGACCCCCGCGACGCCGGCGGCCTCCAGGCGGCGGACCTCCGAGCGGAGCTGGTCATGGTCGATGGCGGTGCGTGTGTCGAACGGTGTCACCAGCGCCGGGAAGACGCCGGTGAGGTCGAGTTGTGTCATGGATCTGGGGGGTCTGGTGGATCAGGTGGTCACAGGCGGGACGTGCGGACGGGGGCGGGCGTCATCTGCAGGGCGCCCGCTCACCGTTTCCCATCAGAGAACAGACCACCGGCTGCGGCGGCCGGGCGCTGGGCAGCTGCGGTGGTGTACATACCTCACACCCCGTAGGTGGACCGTAAATACATTTCGCCGCGGGCGGCCGGAGCACAGCGGTAAAGCACCCCACGGGCGAAGCCGGCTGCATGGCTGAGCGCGAGACGATCGACCGGCTGCGGACGGTGGCCGCCTACCAGTTCGGCCGCGGGGCGGGGCGGGCGCTGTTCCCCGACGGCGAGACGGCGCAGCTCACCGTCCAGCGGTCGACCTCCGGGCGTCCCCGCCAGCTGATCGCACCGGCCGGACGCATCTGCTCGTACGGCACCGATGGGCGCTTCACCCTGGGGCTGGAGGGGGGACGCCGGCTGGTCGGCGCCACCCAGCCGCCGCGGTGTCGGGTGTGCATCGACGAGGCGGCGGTCCCGTTCGTCCGTGAGGGGAAGAACGTCTTCGCGAAGTTCGTCACCAGCGTCGACGGGGCGGTCCGCGGGGGCGATGAGGTCGCGATCTGCACGACGGCGGATGTGCTGGTGGGCGTCGGCACCGCCCGGGTCTCCGCGGCGCTGATGCTCGATGCGGAGTACGGGATGGCGGTCAAGACCCGCGAGACGGTCGACGCCTCAGAGGCCGATGGCGGTGCGGAGGGGGATGCCCACGATGAGCGCGGCGAGTAGGTAGCCCGCGATCGCCCCCCCGTTCAGCAGCGGGAGCCCCGCGTGCGCCCGCCCACGCAGCACCAGCCCCAGCAGCGCCAGCAGCCCCGCGATCGTCCCCACCATCGCGCCGATGACGGGCAGGCCCACCCCCCCGACCACCGGCGGTGTCTGCAGGAACATGGCCGCCGAGGTGACCAGGATCGCGGGGATCACCGCATCACCCAGCCCGATGAACAGCGCATCGCGCTCGCCGGCGTCGGGACCGTCGCTGTCGGTGCCGAACTGGTCCATCGAGAACGATCGGCGGATCGGGATCACGAGCACGACCGGCAACCGCAGCCGCATCACCCCGTCGGCCAGATCCAGCATGTGCCCCGTGCGGTAGACGCTGATGAAGTCGTACAGCGCGAGCACCACCAGCAGGATGAACACCGGCGTCAGCCCGAAGCTGATCCCGAACAGCCCCGCCGCGCCTGCGCCCACCACGATCCCCGCCGCGTCGATCACGTACCACCGGGGGTGGAGGTACAGCGCGGCCACGATCGCCGCGGCGATCGCCACGCCCGCGAGTGGGGCGACGAGCACCGACAGCACGTACCAGCTGAGCCCGCCCACCGCCAGCAGCACCAGCGCCTGCATCACCCAGCCCGCACCGAAGCGGAACGCCAGCAGCATCACCGCGGTGACGACGATGATCACCCCGATGTACGCGAACGCGTTGACCGGGTCGCTGGGGTCCTCGACCGCCTGGTAGCCCGCCGCATCGAACGCGGGCACCAGCGCGAGCCCCAGCACCTGCACGATGAGGAAGATGCCCACCGCCGCGGTGATGCCGATCGCCAGCCGCTGCGGCTGGGTGAGGCTCATCGGGCGTACACCCGCTGGCCGATCAGCCGCACACCCGTCTCCTGGTCGGTCGGGGAGACCGCCGCGTACGGGGCGCTCACCGGCCCGAAGATGTCGACGATGCGACCCACCCGCTGCAGCTCCTGGTCGACGACGACCGTGCCGATCCTCGGCATCTGCGCCCCATCGATCGGGACGATCGCCAGGCGCTGACAGACGTGGGCGACGGTCCCGACCCGATAGGTGCTCATCCCCGCAGCACCTCGACGATCGCGGCGACCGCCAGCACCACATCGTGCTTCGACTCATCGGGCGCCGCCTGCACCCGCACGCGTCCACGCGGGGCGACCTCCCGGGGATGGCACACCTCGGGTTCGACCGTCACCGGGTAGCCGATCTGCCGGACCGCTGCGGCGAGCTCCTCGACGGTGGGCTCCTCCACCGCATCGGCGCGGGAGACCCGACGGCCACCACCGCGGCTGACGGCCGCATCGATGTAGCGCGGATAGATCAGGTTCTCGACGGCCATCTGTACCGGCACTACCGGGGAGGCATGTTAAAGTCGCGCGGTCACACCGGCACCCGTTAACCGGCGGGGCCACTCTGGGGAGGCATGGACGCTGCGCGCGAGGAGGCACACGCGCTGGACCCGCGTGTCCGCTGGCGGTGGTTGCTGCGGGGGATGGGACCGCTGGTGGTGATCGCGGCGGTCGCGACCGCCGCGGTGTGGATGGCACCGATCACACTGTCACCCGTGGTGGCGACCGGGGGGGTGCTCATCGGGGGGGTCAGCCTGTGGACGCTGGCGACGTATCTGCGGTACCGCCGATGGCGCTACCGCCTCGAGGCAGACGGGCTCACGCTCACCCACGGGGTGCTCACACACGTGCAGACGGTCGTGCCGTACACGCGCATCCAGCACGTCGACACCCAGCGGGGCCCCCTGGACCGACTCCTCGGCCTCGGGGCGGTCGTCGTGTACACCGCCGGGACCCGCGGTGCGGACGTGAGCATCCCCGGTCTGGCCTCCGAGGAGGCGGACCGGATGCGCGAGCGGCTGCGCGATGCGAGCGCACGCACCGCCGGTGAGGATGCGGTCTGATGCGCGAGCTCGCGCTGCGGTCGGTCCTCTACCGGACGGGCACCCGCCTGGCGTCGGTGGGGGTCATCACCGTGATCGGGCTGCGGCAGCTGCTGGTCGCCGCTGATATCGACCCGGGGCCCACGGTGTGGGCCGCGGCGTTCGGGGTGGCCGTCATCATCAGCGGCGCGATAGAGCTCGCGGCCGTCCGCCGGGTGCGGTTCGCGCTGACGCCGGCGGGGCTGCAGCTCGAGCAGGGGGTGCTCCGGCGGGACGCACGCCGCATCCCCCTCCATCGCATCCAGCGGGTCGACATCGCCCAGTCGCTGCCACTGCGGCTGCTCGACCTCGCGACGGTGCGCTTCCGCTCCGCCGGTGGGGGAGGCGCGGAGGCGGAGCTGCGGCACCTCCGGCGTGCGGATGCGGTGGCGCTCGCCGACCGCTTCGACACGATCGCCCAGGAGACGCGGCCGGAGACGGCGGAGACCGAGGAGGGGGCGCGCCTGTTCCAGCTCGGCCGTGGGGGGCTGGTGCGCGCAGGCGTCTACGGCGTCGACCTGCGCGTGCTCGGCGGGATCACCGCCGCCGTCTCCACCGTCGGACCGGGTGTGGCCGAGCAGACCACCCTGGGTGCCGCCCTGCTGCGCTGGATCACCGCCGACCTGACCGTGCTGCCGGGGGTGGTGGTGCTCGTGCTCGTGGGCGCGTGGGGGGTGGGGGCCATCCGCCGGATGGTGCGCTTCGCGGGCTTCACCGTCGAGCGGACCGCCGAGGGGTACCGCTACAGCGGTGGCTTCGGTGCACGGTACCAGGGGACGATCCCCGCCGAGAAGCTGCAGTCGGTGCAGCTGGTCGACTCCCCGGTGAGTCGGCGCTTCGGCTACGCCGGGCTGACCGCCCAGACCGCCGGCGGTGTCGATGGGGCGGGCGGGTCGACGACCGTGGTCCCCCTCGCGCCGGTGGCGGAGGTGCGCGCGGTCGCAGCGGCGCTGGGTGTGCCGTCGGCCACCCGACTGCGCCGCCCACCGCTGCGGGCACGCCAGCGGTATCGCATCCGAGCCACAGCACTCGTCGCGGGCCTCACCGTGGTGGTGGCGCTCGTGGGCGGATGGCTGCCCGTGGTGGTGCCGTGGTGGGCACCGCTGGGGCTGCTCGCCCCGGGGCTGTGGCTGGCGGGGCTGCAGTGGCGCCACCGGGGCTATCACCTGGATCGCGCCCGGCTCACCACCCGCACGGGCGTGCTGCGGCGGCGGACGACGGTCGTGCCGCTGGAGAAGGTCCAGACGGTCCGCAGCCGGTCGACCCCCCTCCAGCGGCGACGGACGCTGGCGTCGGTGGGGGTCGACACCGCCGGTGGGGCGGGCGCGACCGCCATCGACATCGATGCCCGTGGGGTCAGGGCGCTCGTCGACACGCTCCGGGGGCCCTTCGTCCAGCTCGACCCGCTCAGCCTCGCGCAGCGGTGACCGCGGCCATGTGCGCCTCTGCGGCGCTGCGGATCCGGTCCCCGTCGGGGGCCGCAGGGTCGGTGCCCGCCAGCAGGCTGCTGCCCACACCCACGCACGCGGCACCCGCGTCGAGGTAGTCCCCGACGGTCGTGGGGCTGATCCCCCCGGTGGGCATGAGCGGCGGGGGGTCGAGCGTCGCGCGCAGCCCTGCGAGCAGCGCGGGCGAGGCCACCGAGGCGGGGAAGATCTTGATGATGTCCGCGTCCGCGTCCATCGCCGCGTGCACCTCCGTCGGGGTGAGACACCCCGCGGCGGCGGGCACCCCTGCGGTGTGTGCGGCCGCGACCACCCCGGGGTCGCACACCGGGGAGACGACGAACGCCGCACCCGCATCGACGAGCTCGCCGACGGCCGCCGGCTCGCGCACCGTGCCCACCCCGACGGTCACCCGGGGGTCCGCCGACACGGCCGTGAGCGACTCCACCACACCCGGGGTGTCGGCGGTGAGCTCGACCGCAGCGACCCCACCGGCGACGAGCGCGTCAACGACGACCGGCAGCGCATCGCCGGGGACCCCCCGCAGGACGGCCACCAGCCCCGCGTCCGCGAGCCGCTGCACCACCGCTGTGCGTCCCATACGCCCACACCGGGTGGGTGCGCGCTTAAGTCCTCACCCGGCTCACAGCCGCGGCAGCACGCGCGCGGCGGCGATCAGCGCGAGCAGCATCACCGCGGCGATCGGCACGAGCCCCAGCGGGTCGACCACCCCCTCGACGGTGACGAGCCGGATGGGGCGGACCACGTACGTCAGGGGCGACAGCGCCATCGCCGGGGCGAACCACGCCGGCAGCAGTGCCGGGGGGATGAACGTCTCCGAGAGGAACAGCAGCGGGAGCGCGAGCGCGTTGGCCGCGGCGATCACCCCGTCGGTCGAGCGGGTGAGGCTCCCGATGAGCGCGCCCAGCGCGCCGAAGGCGACCGCACCGATGGCCACCGCGAGGGCGACCAGCCCGGCCCCCGCGGCCGATGGCAGCCCCACGGGGGTGACGCCGATGACGAGCACGAGCAGGAGGGCAGCCGCCACGAGCACGATCGCCGCGGTGACGAGGGTGTGCGCGATGAGCCACTCCAGCCGGGACATCGGCCCCACCGCGAGCAGCACGAACCGGTTCGAGTCGCGATGGCGCGCGACCGTCGAGCCCAGCCGCGACAGGGGGGTGAACAGCACCACCACCGCCAGATAGCCCGCGACGTAGTAGCTGGGGGGCTCGCTGAAGAGCCCGCCTGCGGCGGGACCCACCTGGATGAGCACCCCGAAGATGAGCACGATGATCGCGGGGAACGCGAAGGTGAAGAACACCGCCGTCCGCCGCCGCAGGAACGACCGCAGCGCGAGCTGTGCCTCCGCGGTGATCCGCCCACCGGCGCCCATCAGGGCGCCTCCGTGAGCATGGCGTACACGTCGGCGAGGCTGCTGCGGTCCCAGCTGATGCGTCGGGGGGTGGCGTCGGTCTCCGCGAGCCACCGCAGCACCGCCGCCGCCGTCTCGAGGTCGCAGTCGGCCAGCCGCAGCCGCCCATCGACCACCTCTGCTGCGGGGGCCACCGGTGGGAGCGACGCGGGCGCGGGGGTGACCTCCAGGCGGTGGCCCCCCGCGACCGTCTCGATCAGCGCTGCGGGGGCGTCGGCCGCGAGCACCCGTCCCGCATCGAGGATGCAGACCTGGTCGGCGAGGCGGTCGACCTCGGCGAACGAGTGGGAGGTGATGACCATGGTCGTCCCCGCCGCGCGGATGCGCTCGAGCTCGGCCCACAGCGCCCGCCGACCGGCGGGGTCGATGCCCGCGGTCGGCTCATCCAGCAGCAGCAGCGTGGGGTCGTGGGCGATCGCCATCGCCACACAGACCCGGCGTTGCTGCCCGCCGGAGAGGCGCTCGTACGGCCGGTCGAGCTCCTCGACGCCGAGGCCGACCCGCCCGAGGACCGCCGCAGGGTCAGGGTGGGCGTCGTAGCGGGCGGCGTGGTGCCGGATGAGCTCGCGTGGGGTGAGCCGGCGGGCGGGGGTGAACGCCTGCGGGAGGATCCCGATCCGCCGGCGGTCGACCTGCGCCGCGGGCGCACCGCCGATCGCCACCTGCCCGCTCGGGTCGATCACCCCCGCGATCGCGCGGACGAGCGTCGTCTTGCCCGCACCGTTGGGGCCCACGATGGCGAGGACCGACCCCTCTGCGACGGCGAGGGACACCTCCCGGAGCGCCGTGACCTCCCCGTAGTGGTGGGAGACGTCCGTCAGCGCGACCGCAGGCTGCATGGGTGGACCTGCGGCGGTCCGGGCAAAAGGCTCCCCATCCGCCCGGACGATTAAGCCGCCTGCGCCGCATGTGGAGCCATGCACCTGGGGACGCGCCCGCTGGGACAGACCGGACTCGAGGTCTCCGAGCTGTGCTACGGGACCTGGCGGTTCGGGCGCGAGACGGGCGGGGAGACCGAGACGACGAAGGATGAGGCGTTCGCGATCCTGGATGCGTTCGCCGAGGCGGGGGGGACGTTCATCGACACCGCCAACGTGTACGGCACCCCCAGCGGCCGGGCTGAGCGGTGGATCGGCGAGTGGCTCGCCGAGCATGACCGCGACCGGTTCGTCATCGCCTCGAAGGTCTACTTCACGATGGACGCGTCGCATCCGAACGGCAGCGGGCTCTCCCGCCGGCACATCCGCCGGCAGATCGCGGGGACGCTGCAGCGGCTGGACACCGACTACCTCGACCTGTACTACATCCACCGGTGGGACCCGACGACCCCCATCACCGAGACGATGGGTGCACTCGATGGGCTCGTCACCGACGGACGGGTGATGTACCTCGGCGCATCGACGATGGCCGCCTGGCAGCTGATGAAGGCGATCGGCACCGCGCGTGAGCATGGGTTCGAGCCGTTCCGGGTGACCCAGCCGCTGTTCCACGCGGGCTACTACCACGACGTCGCGGAGTACCTGGCGGTGTGCGCCTCCGAGGGGCTCGCGGTGTGCCCCTACTCGCCGCTGGCGGGGGGCTTCCTCACGGGCAAGTACAGCCGGGCGGACCCCGAGGACCCCACCGCGGTCACCGGACCAGACGGCGCGCGGGCGAGCATCGACGAGCGCTTCGCGGAGTTCTACCTCTCCGAGCGGGGGTGGGCCGTGCTCGAGGCGGTGCGGGCGGTCGCCGACGAGCTGGATGCGACACCGGCACAGGTCGCGGTGCGGTGGCTCATGCAGTACCCCGACGCACCCGTGATCCCGATCATCGGTGCGCGCAGCACCGACCAGCTCGCCGACACCCTCGGGGCGGCCACCGTCGAGCTGAGCGATGCGCAGTACGACCGCATCATGCAGGCGCGCTACGACGCGGCGGGGCGGATCATCACGGGCGGATGAGCGGACGGTAGCTCAACAGGCCCACCGTCACCACGAACACCAGCGTCGAGACGTCGAAGGCGTACGTGCTCGCGAGCACGGCGAGCGCGCCCGTGCTCCCGACGAGCCCCGTCAGCAGCGAGGCGAGGATCGGCCAGGTGCAGGAGATGCACGAGAACAGCCCGAGCACCCCCACCGCCGCGGAGTGGATGGTGTCCACCGCCAGCACGTACACGAGCACCCCCAGTGCGAGGTAGCCCAGCACCCGCGCGGGGAACAGGAACAGCGAGACCACCGGCGTGGTGATGACCGGTGCGGGCCCCCAGTACGGCGCCAGCAGCGCGAGGCGCACGTCGTACCCCGCCGCCGGGGTCACGACGACGATCCCCCCGACGAGCGCCAGCAGCGCGGTGTAGCCGGCCGCCACCGCGAGCGCACGCCCGTCGAGGCGACCCGCAGGCCGCGGCAGCTGCACCCGCAGCAGCACCAGCCCCGCGAGCACCACCCAGACGATGCCGTATGCGACCAGCCGCAGCCGCAGCAGCTGCAGGTCCGCGACCACGATGTACGCCCATGCGACCACCACCGCGAGCGCCGTCAGCAGGGCCCCCTGGCGGGCGGCGGCCGCGCGGGTCACACCGCGGTCTCGAGGATGATGCTCACCAGCACGATCCCGAGGTACGCGTTCGACGCATGGAAGCTCCGGATCGCCGCGGGGGTCTCACTGCGGTGGTGCAGCAGGATGACGAACCCCAGGAACAGCGCCCCCGCCGCGACGGCCGCGAGCCCGAAGCCCACCCCCAGCCCGGTCTCGACCGCGAGCAGCACCGTCGCGATGAACGTCGCCGTCAGGTACCACAGGATGTGCTTGCGGGTGGTCGTCGCCCCACGGATGACCGACAGCATCGGGAAGCCACCGCGCTCGTAGTCGCTCCGGTACGCGAGTGCGAGGTTGTAGAAGTGCGCCGGGGTCCACAGGAAGATCACCGTCGCCAGCGCGAGCGCCCCCAGCCCCACCTCGCCCGTCACCGCGACCCAGCCGATCACCGCCGGCAGCGCCCCGGCGGCACCGCCGAGGACGGTGTTCTGCACCGTGTTCGGCTTGAGCACCAGCGTGTAGATCACCGCGTAGAAGACGATCGCCACCGCGCCGAGCAGCGCCACCACCGGCCGCACCGTCCAGAAGCTCGCCAGCGCCGCGACCGTCAGCAGCCCCCCGAAGGCGCTGGCCCGACGGACGCCGATCGCATCCGCCGCCAGCGGCCGGTCTGCGGTCCGGCGCATCCGCCGGTCGACGTCCCGCTCGAGGATGTGATTGAACGTCCCCGCCGCCCCGATCGCCAGCACCCCACCGAGGAGCGTCCCCACCGCCGTCGCGAGCGTCACCCGCGCGCCGGTGGTCGTCGCGAGGAACATCCCCGCCCCCGCGACCAGGCTCAGCAGCCACATCAGCCGAGGCTTCATCAGCGAGAGGTACATGCCCGCACGGGTCTGCGGGCCCGCATCCGCCGACGCGGGGGGCGCATCGGCCGGCAGATGCGCACCCGCGGTCGTCGTCTCCAGCCGCCACGCCAGCGCCAGCGCCAGCAGCGTGAAGATCCCGAGGCCGCCGGCGAGGTGCACCGTCGCGATGACCGTCGTCGAGACGCCGGCGGCGATCCCCAGCCCCGCCAGCGCCTGCAGGGGGTAGGTCACCGCCGCGAGCGCGACGGCC
>JAVLBV010000041.1:0-9009 GCA_031580685.1 Haloquadratum sp.
CAGCCGGGCGGCGCCGGTGACCCACCCGGCCCGGACGGGCCCTGCGATCCCGTTCACCTGATCGTACTGCGGGTTGGCATCCCCCTTGGTGATGAACCCTGCATGTGGGGCGGGACAGGTCGTGATCTGTGCGCAGGTCGCACCGCCCAGGTGGGCCGCATCCGCCCGCGCGGTCCAGTCCTCACCCGCCTCCACCCACAGGTGGGCACGGTGGATGATCGGCGAGCCCGCCCTGCCTGGTGGTGAGAAGATGATCACGTCCCCCGGCGCCCCGAAGCTGTCATACCCCGTCTCAGCACCGGTCGCCACCGTGCTGACCTGCGTGTCTGCAGCACCCGATGGGGGGCCGAAGCGGTCCACCGCCGTGACGACGATCAGGTCGCCGCGGACCATGTTGGGCTCCATGCTCCCCGATTCGACGGCCACCATCGGTGGCCAGATCCCGCTGATCGCGAACAGCAGCAGCCCCACGGCGGCGACGATGACGATGCTGATGAGCACCTCACGGGCGAGCGACCGCACCAGCACGGCCCGCTCGTCCGCCTCGTCATCGGTCATCACCGCGACCGGCGGTCCCCGGGGGTTTCAGTGTTCGGTTGCGACCCATCATCGTTTTTGCACCCAGCCGTCACTGCATCTGTGTGAGCTCCCAGCGGGCCGTCGAGGTGGTCACGCGCCTTGCTGAGCACGGCCTGAACGCCGACCGGGAGGCGGTGACCCTGCTGTCGCAGGCCGCCGACCTCCCGCGGGTGATCGACGCGCTGCTCGCGCGGACCGATGCGGGCGCCCTCCGGGTCACCGCCGCGGATGTGAGGGCGGTCACCGCGGGCGCTGCACCTCCAGTCGAAACTGAGGATGACGTCAATCGCCGAACCGTCGCATCACCCGTCGATACCGCTCCGAACCACGAATCATCGGACCATCTCGACGACGAGAAAGACCCCCTCGCTTCAGATGCAGCTGCGGTCGAGATCACCGACGCCATCACCGGTCACAGCACGGGCACCGGGGTGTACGACGACTTCGTCGCGATCTTCCGCGACCGCTATGAGCGCCTCAGCGAGCTGCTCGCGGGTCGGGTGCCTCCCCGGACGGTGGACTCGGTGCGGCGCATGTCCGGCGGAGCCGCCGCGGCGGTCACCGGCCTCATCAGCGACATCCGCACGACGCGGTCGGGCCACACGTTGATCGAGCTGGAGGACCCCACCGGGGTGTTCCCCTGCCTCATCAACAGCGACCGCGAGGCGCACGCGGTCGTCGACGAGCTCGTGCTCGACGAGTGCATCGGGATCACGGGTCGGCTCTCGAACGACCGGGAGATCCTCTTCGGCGATGCGATCACGTTCCCCGACATCCCGCGCACGCACACCCCCCAGACGGCGGACTACCACGCGGAGGCGGTGCTGATCAGCGACGTCCACGTGGGCAGCCAGGAGTTCCACGCCACCGCGTGGGACCGCTTCACCGACTGGCTGCACACAGACGAGGCCGGACACGTCGAGGCGCTGCTCATCGCCGGCGACATGATCGAGGGCGTCGGGGTCTACCCCGGGCAGGACGCCGAGCTGGAGATCGTCGACGTGTACGACCAGTACCGTCGGTTCGCGGAGCTGCTCAAGCAGGTCCCCGGCGAGCTGGAGATCGCGATGATCCCCGGCAACCACGACGCCGTGCGGCTCGCCGAACCACAGCCCGCGTTCACCGCGGAGCTGCGGTCGATCATGACCGCGCACGACGCGACCATCGCGGCGAACCCCTCGACCGTGCGGGTCGCGGGCGTGCCGATCCTCATGTACCACGGCGTCTCGCTGGACGAGCTGATCGCCGAGCTGCCCGCGGAGAAGGCCAGCTACGACGACCCGCAGCTGGCGATGGCGCATCTGCTGAAGAAGCGCCATCTCGTCCCGCAGTACGGGGGTCGCACGCGCCTGGCGCCCGAGCGCCGCGACCATCTCCTCATCGATGAGCCACCGGCGGTGTTCCACACCGGCCATGTGCACAAGACGGGGTGGGGCAAGTACCACAACGTGCTCATGGTGAACGCGGGCTGCTGGCAGCGCCAGACGGCGTTCCAGCGCTCGGTCAACATCGACCCCGACGTGGGCTACGCGCCGATCGTGGACCTGCGCGACCTCTCACTCACCGTCCGGAAGTTCGTCTGACCGCCACCGCAGCCGCCGGGTCTGCGTCCCATCGAAGCGGGGGCCCACCCCGGCATCGGTGAAGCCGCACGCCTGCAGTGCGCCGATGTGCGCGCTGTCATCCGCGCGGGTGAGCGTCTCGACGGGCATCCCCTCCGCCTGTGCGAACTCCATCGGCGAGCGGAGGAGGCGGCGCAGCACCGGCATCGTCCCCGCCAGCTGGGTGAGGTGCACCGCCCCCTCGAACGCGTCGAAGGCGACGAACCCCTCGTGGCTGTCGTCCCCCGCGACGGCGACGATCGCGGTGCGCGCGTGGATCACCGTCCGCACCGCATCGGGCGACAGCCGCACCAGCGTGGCGACGCCGGCCGCGTCGGCCTCGCGCGCCTCCCGGATGCGTAGGGTCATAGCGCACAGCACGTGGTCGGTGGGTGTAAACCCCCGCCTGGTCCGCTGAGCCACCGGTTGGCAACGTTTACATAACCCAACAGCCTCGGGTGTGCCATGTCAGCACGTGAAGCGCTGTGGCGCGTGTCCCTCCGCCTCGACCGGCCGGTGACCCGATGCGGGTGATCGCGAAGTTCGGGGGCACCTCCCTCGGCAGCGGCGACCGGATCAACCGGGCGGCCGACTCGATCGCCCGCACCGTCGAGGCCGGCCATGAGGTCGCCGTCGTCGCCTCGGCGATGGGCAGCACCACCGATGACCTGCTGGGTGAGATCGCCTTCGAGGCCGCTGCGTCCGACCGCGCGGAGATCGTCTCGATGGGCGAGCGGACGAGCGTGCGGATGCTGAAGGCCGCCCTCAGCGCCCGCGGCATCGAGGCGATGTTCCTCGAACCGGGCGCGGAGCTGTGGCCCATCGTGACGAACGACCTCGGCGAGGTGGACGTCCCCGAGACGAGAGCGCGTGCGGAGACGCTCGCCGCGCAGCTGGAGCGGGTCGTCCCGGTGATCACGGGCTTCCTCGCGGAGAACCAGGCGGGTGAGATCACCACCCTCGGCCGCGGCGGCTCCGACACCACCGCGGTGATGCTCGGGTCGTACACGGATGCGGACCAGGTGGTCATCGTCACCGATGTCGAGGGGGTCATGACCGGCGATCCCCGGGTCGTCGAGGGCGCCCAGAACGTCGGCCGCATCTCCGTCGACGAGCTGCGCAACCTCTCCTTCCGGGGTGCGGAGGTGGTCGCGCCATCGGCGCTGTCGTACAAGTCGAACGGCCTCGCTGTGCGCGTGGTCCACTACCAGCACGGCGACCTGCTCAGCGGCGGCACCGACATCGAGGGGGAGTTCGAGAACATCATCGACCTCCAGGAGGAGATGCTGTCGTGTCTGACGATCGCGGGGCGTGCGATCCGCAACCAGCCGGGGATCCTCGCCCAGCTCAGTGCGGTGCTGCGCGAGGCGGCGATCAACGTCGAGGCGGTCGCGTCGGGGATCGACTCGATCACCTTCTTCATCCAGGACGAGGTCGCCACGGATGCGGAGAACCTGCTGCATGCGAAGGTGCTCGATGACCAGTGGCTCTCGTCGATCACCGTCGACGATGGCGTCGCGGTGGTGCGGGTGACCGGCGGGGAGTTCCCCAACAGCCCGGGGGTGATCGCGGAGATCGTCAACCCCCTCGCGGAGGCGGGGATCAACATCCACGATGTGATCACCTCCGCGACCTCCGTGGCGATCTTCGTCGCCTGGGAGGACCGCGAGGAGGCGCTCGAGATCGTCCAGTCGAACTTCTGAGCCTCAGGCGCCGTCGTCGGTCGCCGCGGTGACCTGCTCGCCGTCGGTCACCGCCCCCACCGCGCAGACGGCGTGCTCGTAGGGTGCGGCCATGAGCGCATCGGCGATCGCCGTCGCGCTCGCCGGCAGCGGGTCGACCGCGGTGGGTCGGGTCTGCTCGTACGTCGCCACCAGCGAGGGTGCCTCGACGGCCTCGACCTGGATGCGGTGGTCGGTCACGATGCCCACCATCGCCGCCCCATCGGCGATCGCCGCGATCCGCGGGGTGCGGTACGCGTCCGCCTCGTAGTCGTACGCCAGCAGTGCGAGCGCGAGCGCATCCCGTGGGGGGTACCCCCGCGCGAGCTTCTCGGCGACGGTGTCGACGTGACTCCCGTTGCCCCCGACGATCGCCCCGTCGACCGCCCGCAGACACGTGTAGCTGACGTAGGGGTTCGTCGTCTCCTCCGCATCCGCCGTCGGGACCACCCGGTACCCCTCCTCGCCGGCGGTGATGGTGCGCGCGGGGAACGAGCGCGAGGAGACCCGGTACCCCATCCGGTCCGCATCGACGACCAGGTATCGCCCGATGTACATGCGCTCAGATACCCCACCGGCGACTTAGGACCGCCGAAGTCGCAATGGCTAAACGAGCTCTGCTGCTACCGACGGGTGCAGTCCGTTGGGGTAGTGGCCAATCCTCTCGGATTCTGGGTCCGAGGACCCTGGTTCGAATCCAGGACGGACTATCTGGACGGTGGGCCTTCCACCTGAAACAAGGGGGTCACACCATCGTGGGGACCATCGCCACCCGCTCGCGGACGATCCCCGCGAGATCGCCGTCTGTGACGGCCAGCTCAGCATCCTCGATGTCATACCACGCACGGACGAGCGTCGCCTCCGGGGTGAACTGCAGCGGTTCCACTGCATCGAAGAGGTCCGTGGTGACCGCCGCACACGCCGCCTCGCTGTCGCCGCCATCGACGACCGCGAGGTACGTTTCCACTGCAGCATCGAGGCTGAGCTGCAGCGCCCGGTCGATCTGCCGGGTGCCTGCGAGGTACACCAGCAGTTCGATCGCGGGCTCATCGGCGATCTGGCGGTCCGCGGCGATCGCCTCGGTCGCCAGTTCGACCGCCAGCGCCACCTGCTCGCGATCGACCACATAGCGGGCATCGACCAGCTGCACCAGCGCCCCCGTGCGATCGGCGATCGCGGCCATCTCCCCGAGCGTCGCATCGACGTCATCGACGGTGCGTCGTCCGCGGATGAGCCGCATCAGAACTCGCCCAGCCGCGCCTGGTCGGAGGGGCCCTCCCCGTCATCCTCGGTCTCCGCATCGGTCCGCACGGCCTCCGCCTCCAGGTCCGCGAGCGAGGGGTCCTCCCGGCCGGCGTTCTCGAGGATGCGCTCGGTGGTGCGTCGGCGCCCCTCCAGCGCCCGCAGGATCTGGGCCTTCGGCTTCGTCCGCAGGTCCTCCCGGTCGCAGACGCCCGCATCGTACAGCGCCCGCGCCCGCTTGCGGCCCACCTGGCGGATGCTGACGAGCCCCAAGAGCTCCGCGCGGACGCCGTCCTCGACGCGCCTGCGGGCCTCGATGATCGGTGCGGCGGGCAGGTCGAGCTCCGCGGCGATCGCCTCGGCGGCACCCAGCAGCCACACCGCGGTGTCCACCTTCCCCCGGATGTCCCCCGGCCCGACCGCATACCGCTCGGCGATGCGGTGCTCATCCACCTCGTCCGCCCAGTCCTCGAGCATGCGCGCGGTCTTGAGCGCGCTCAGCCACTCCTCGAAGCGCACCTCCTCGAACTCCGAGGGGGTCCGCCCCAGCAGCTCGCCCTCGCGCGCATAGCAGATCTCCCCGTAGCGCCGCGCATCCCCCGACCGCAGGTACAGCCGGTACATGTCCGGGGTGCGCGCGATCAGGTGGTACACCCCCAGCGGGGTGACCGTCACCGGGTCGGCCTCGGCCGTCTCGGTGTGCAGCGCACTCGCGGGCTGGAAGGTGCCCGCCGCCTCGGCGTCCGTCGCCGCCGGCGGCGACGCCGCATACCGCAGCCCGTCGATGATCTCCGCGGCGCTCATCGGATCGAGGTACAGCCGGCTGACGGTGTGGCCCATCGCCGTCGCCGTCAGCTGCTCACCGTCGCGCTCGATGAAGCCGTTCGTCGCGAGGTACTCGAGCACGCGGTCGACGACCAGCGGCAGCTGGCGCACATCGGCGGTCTGCGTCGCATACAGCGTCTGGTCGAAGAACGCCATCAGCGCGGGGCGGTCCCGGGCGAAGCCCGTCGCCACCGTCGCGAGCACGTGCGTGCGCAGCGCGGGCTCGACCGCCAGCTTCGAGTCGACCGGCTCCGGCTCCGCCTCGATGTAGCGCTCGGTCAGCTCATCGAAGCCGCTGCGGTCCTTCGCCAGCAGCACCGCCTCCCCGTACGGATCGCGCCCCGGCCGGCCGGCCCGCCCCATCATCTGATGCACCTCGAGCACCGCCAGCGGCGCCATCGCCCCCGCCGTCGCATCGAAGCGCTGCCAGTCCCGCACGATCACGCGCCGGCTCGGGGTGTTCACCCCGGCCGCGAGCGTCGGCGTCGCCGCGACCGCCTTGATCAGCCGCGCGCGGAACGCATCCTCGATGAGCCGGCGGTGCGTCGCCGTCAGCCCCGCATGGTGGAACGCCGCGCCCGCCTCGATGCACGCGGCGACCGTCGCCGCGGTGTCGGTGTCCGATGCCGCCCGCGCCTCCTCGGCGACCGCACGCAGCTCGGCCGCCTCGGCGGCCGTCAGTACCGACTCGGTGACGGCGGTGAGCCGCTCGGCGGCCGCCTCCGCGTTGCGCCGCGAGTTGACGAACACGAGCGTCGACCCCTGGTCGTCGGCGCTGTCGCCCGCGAGCGTGTCGGCGACGAGCGCCGCGGTGGGCCGCTCACTGCTGTCGACGGGCACCTCCCGCTGGCTGCCGTCGGCGAAGGTGATCGCGTTGCCGTAGTGCACCCCCATGCGCAGGTCGATCGGCCGCCACGTCGACTCGATCAGCCGCGCGTCGAGCCACTCGGCCATCACGTCGGCGTTGCCCACCGTCGCCGACAGCGCGACGACCTGCAGGTCGGGGATCAGCCGCCGCAGCTTCGCGACGGTCACCTCGAGGGTGGGCCCCCGGCTCACGTCATCGATGAGGTGCACCTCATCGATCACCACACAGCTGATCTCCTCGACCCACGAGGCGCCGTTGCGCAGCAGCGAGTCCACCTTCTCGGAGGTCGCGACGATGATGTCACGCGCACCGAGCCACCCCTCCGTCGACTCGTAGTTCCCCGTCGACACCCCGATGCGCACGCCCTGCTCCTCCCAGCGGCCGAACTCGTCGTGCTTCTCGGAGGCGAGCGCGCGCAGCGGGACGATGTACAGCGCCTTGCCCCCGCGGTCGACCTGTGAGAGCATCGCCAGCTCGGCGATCAGCGTCTTGCCCGACGCCGTCGGCACCGCCGCGACCAGGTTCGCCCCGTCGGTCACCCCCGCCTCGACGGCCGCCTGCTGTGGGGGGTACAGCGCATCGATCCCCTCCGCCTCGAGCGTCTGCCCCACCCCTGCGGGCAGCTGTGGGACCTCCGTGGGACGCATATGGCACAGCTAGCGGCGGGGCTCGTATGACGTTATCGCGCTCAGCCCGCCCGCCGCAGCGCGATGCGCCGCATCATCACCCCGAGGATCGCGATCAGCGTCATCAACAGCACCAGCGAGCCCGCCTGGGGGAGGTCCCCCGCATCGATCGCCGACGCCAGCGACGGCGCCAGCGCCACGACGATCACCAGATGCATGCCCAACACCAGCTCGGGGAACCCCACCTGCGTCATCACCGGGAGGTCGCCGGCGGGTGGTAAATACCCACCACCCCGGCAGAAGCTATAACAGCGCATCCGTCGAAGCTGCGGCAATGGTAAGCATCGACCCGCGTGACCGGTATCCCCTCCTTGCGGCCGTCGTCGTCATGCTCGGCGGCAACATCACCAGCTACGCCATGGGCGTCACCATGTACGCGACCGTGCTGGTCGCACCCATCGCAGTGCTGGCGTTCGGCCTCGTGCGGTACCGGCTCCACGGCAGTCCGTACCCCGTGGGCGTGCGGTTGCGGTAGATGGCCGCCGAGGCGTACACCGTCGCGGTCGACCCCGACCGCAGCCCCATGGGCGTGCACATGGCCGCCCCACCGGCGTCGGCGGTGGAGCTCGCCGCGCCCGCGGGCGGCACCCAGACGTGCGCGACCGCCCGCGATGAGGCGCTGCCGACCGACTGCGTCATGCTCGGGGCGACCGTCGCCGCCGCACTCGAGGTCTCCGCGGGCGAGACGGTGCAGGTCACCCCCCGGGAGGTCCGCACCGCCCGGGCGGTCACCGTGCGGCCGCTGGGCACCACCGCCGTCGACGTCTCCGCGGAGACGGTCACGCGGCTGCTGCGCGATGCGGTCGTCGAGCCCGGCGAGCGGGTCGACCTGCAGGTCTCCGGCGGGGCGATCTCGGTCCCGCTGCGGATCGAGCGCACCGACCCCATGGGCGCGGTCGCGATCACCGCCGAGACGGACGTCACCGTCGGTGCTGGCACCGGTGGCTCCCCGCTGGTGCCCGCGGGCGACCCCGGCCCCGTCGGTGGCTACGAGGACGCACATGCGGCGCTGTCGGAGGCGCTGCTGGCGGCGATGGCCACGCCCGCCCCGCGGACGGGGCTGCTCGTCACCGGCCCCACCGGCGTGGGCAAGTCGCATCTCATCGGCGCGGCGTGTGCGACCGCGGCGCTCGACCGCGTCGTCGTCGACCTCCCGCAGCTGCTGGAGATGAGCGCCGCCGACCGCGACCGGCTCCTGGGCGGGCTCAGCGCACGGGCGGAGCCGGTGGTGGTGCATCTGCCCGACCTGCCGCTGCTGGCGGAGGCGACCCCGGCGGCCCGCCAGCAGGTCGCCACCATCATCGACCGGCTGCACGGGCTGCCGCAGCGGGTGGTCGTCGGTGAGGCGCGGCAGCCGGAGCTCATCGAGCCCCCGCTGCGCGCGGGGACACGCCTGGGCCAGACCGTCGCCCTCGAGCAGCACCACCGTATCCCCCGCACCGAGCTCACCCTCGACCTGCTGGGCGGTCCCGTGGGCCTTCGCCCGC